>NZ_CP085725.1:3000000-3300000 GCF_036840915.1 Flavobacterium hankyongi | reverse complement strand
TAGCGAAATATGTATTAAATAAAAAAGTTTTACTGAAACGTTTTCGTTAAATCTTTGATAAAAAAAGAAAACCTGATAGAAATTGACTATCAGGTTTTTAATATTATTAAACTAAAATAATTTATTTCATTTTAAAAGCACTCTCTCCTGGAAAATAAGCCACATCTCCTAATTCCTCTTCAATTCTTAATAACTGATTATATTTTGCCATACGATCTGAACGAGAAGCGGAACCTGTTTTGATTTGCCCACAGTTTAAAGCTACTGCTAAATCTGCAATTGTATTGTCTTCAGTTTCTCCTGAACGGTGAGACATTACAGAGGTATATCCAGCATTATGAGCCATATTTACTGCTGCAATTGTTTCAGTTAAAGTACCAATTTGGTTAACTTTAATCAAAATCGAATTAGCAATTCCTTCAGAAATACCACGAGATAAACGCTCCACATTCGTTACAAATAAATCGTCTCCAACTAATTGTACTTTATCTCCAATTTTATCTGTTAAATATTTCCAACCTTTCCAGTCATCTTCATACATTCCGTCTTCAATAGAAACAATTGGATATTTAGACGCTAATTCTGCTAAATAATCAGCTTGTTCTTCTGAAGTTCTAACTTTACCAGTAGCACCTTCAAATTTTGTATAATCGTATTTACCATCAACATAAAATTCAGACGCAGCACAATCTAAAGCAATCTTGATATCATCACCAAAAGTATAACCTGCATTTGTTACGGCTAATTTGATAGAATCTAAAGCATCTTCTGTACCACCAGCTAAATTTGGTGCAAAACCTCCTTCATCTCCAACTGCAGTAGATAAGTTTCTGTCATGTAATACTTTTTTAAGGTTATGGAAAATTTCAGTTCCCATTTGCATTGCATGAGTAAAAGAAGTTGCCTTAACTGGCATAATCATAAATTCTTGGAAAGCAATAGGCGCATCAGAATGAGACCCCCCATTAATAATGTTCATCATTGGCACAGGTAATGTATTTCCAGAAACACCTCCTACATAACGATATAAAGGCAATCCTAATTCATTTGCTGCCGCTTTAGCTACTGCCAAAGAAACTCCTAAAATAGCATTTGCGCCTAATTTTGATTTGTTTGGAGTGCCATCCAACTCAATCATTATTTTATCTATTAGATTTTGCTCAAAGACCGAAGTTCCAACCAAAGCTTCTGCAATAGTAGTATTTACATTTTCAACCGCTTTTAAAACCCCTTTACCCATGAAAGCCTTTCCACCGTCACGTAATTCTACAGCTTCATGCTCACCTGTAGATGCTCCAGAAGGAACAGCTGCACGACCAAGAATCCCATTATCTGTTACCACATCGACTTCTATAGTTGGATTACCTCTTGAGTCAAGAATTTGTCTTGCATGTACTTTTATAATAATACTCATATTTTCAATATTTTAATTTTCTTTTTGAATGAATTACAAATTTATCCAAACTGGATTAAGAATAACTCTTCAAAATAAAATTGTTATTAACGATAACGTTTTAGTTTTTACTTGATTTTATATTTTCAATGAATTGATCAAACAAATATGATGAATCGTGCGGTCCTGGACTAGCTTCTGGGTGATATTGTACCGAAAAGCAATTTTTAGATTTCATTCTCATTCCAGCCACTGTACCATCGTTTAAATGTATGTGAGTAATTTCTAATTCATTGTGTTTCTCTAACTCTTCTTTATTCACAGCAAAACCGTGGTTTTGAGAAGTAATTTCTCCTTTACCTGTAACTAAATTTTTAACTGGATGATTAATTCCTCTGTGTCCGTTAAACATTTTATAGGTTGAAACACCATTTGCTAAAGCAATCACTTGATGTCCTAAACATATACCAAATAACGGTTTGTTTTGAGCTAAAATTTGGCGAGCAACATCTTGAGCACTAAATAAAGGATCTGGATCACCTGGTCCATTAGACAAAAAGAAACCATCAGGATTAAAAGATTTCATATCCTCGTAACTAGCATTGTAAGGAAAAACTTTTATATAACAATCTCTTTTTGCAAAATTTCTAAGTATGTTCTTTTTGATTCCTAAGTCAAGAGCTGAAATTTTATAAGTAGCATTTTCATCTCCAAAGAAATAAGGCTCTTTAGTTGAAACTTTAGAAGCCAATTCTAAACCTTCCATATCTGGAGTCGCTGCTAATAATTGTTTTAATTCTTCCACCGAAGTTCCATCTGTACAAATGACCGCATTTTGTGCTCCATTATCTCTAATATAACTTACTAAAGCGCGAGTATCTACATCAGAGATACATATCAAATTTTGCTTTTCAAAATAATCGTACAAATTACTTTCAGAATCTGGACGAGAATGAAACATTGAAAAGTTTTTGCAAACTAAACCAGAGATCATAATTCTATCTGATTCTACTTCTTCAGCATTTACACCATAATTGCCAATGTGAGCATTAGTAGTTACCATAATTTGCCCAAAGTAAGAAGGATCTGTAAAAATCTCCTGATAACCTGTTGTTCCGGTATTAAAACATACTTCTCCAAAGGTTTTCCCTTTAATTCCAATTGACTTTCCGTGAAAAATAGTACCGTCTGCAAGTAGTAAAATAGCAGACTGTTTTGTTGTGTGTTGCATTGTTGTGTAAAGTTTGACAAATTTATTCAAAAAAAAAGGATAAACTAAAATGTTTATCCTTTTTTATATTTATGAATTGAGCATCATAATTATTCAGCAGATTCAGAAGATTCTTCAGTTGCAGGAGCTTCAGGAGTAGCATCAGCTTTTTTAGCTTTAGCACCACCACGACGACTTTTTGCTTTTTTAACTTCTTTTTTACCACCGTTGTAGATTTCGTTGAAATCCACTAACTCAATCATAGCCATATCTGCGTTATCCCCTAAACGGTTTCCTAACTTGATGATACGAGTATATCCTCCAGGACGGTCACCAACTTTAGCAGCTACATCTCTGAATAAATCAGTTACAGCGTATTTGCTTTTTAAGTATGAGAAAACGATACGACGATTGTGAGTAGTATCTTCTTTTGATTTAGTGATAAGCGGCTCAACAAATTGTTTTAACGCTTTCGCTTTAGCAACAGTAGTGTTAATACGCTTGTGTTCGATTAATGAACATGCCATATTAGCCAACATAGCTTTTCTATGTCCTGCCTGTCTGCTTAAATGATTTACTTTTTTTCCGTGTCTCATGACATTGCTTTTTAAACTTCATCTTGCTTCAATCCTCTTTGGAGAGCAAAATATGAAGTAAATTATTCTTTATCTAATTTGTATTTTGACAAGTCCATTCCGAATGTTAAATTCTTATTGGCAACTAATTCATCAAGCTCAGTTAATGATTTTTTACCAAAGTTACGGAACTTCATTAAGTCATTTTTATTAAACGATACTAAGTCGCCCAACGTATCAACTTCAGCTGCTTTTAAGCAATTTAAAGCTCTTACAGATAAGTCCATGTCCACAAGTTTAGTTTTCAACAACTGTCTCATGTGTAATGATTCTTCATCATATGATTCTGTTTGAGCAATTTCATCAGCCTCCAATGTAATTCTCTCATCAGAGAACAACATAAAGTGGTGAATTAATACTTTTGCAGCTTCAGTAAGAGCATCTTTTGGATGAATAGATCCATCAGTTTTAATTTCAAAAACTAATTTTTCATAATCCGTTTTTTGCTCTACACGGAAGTTTTCGATAGCATACTTCACGTTCTTTACTGGTGTAAAGATTGAATCTGTAAAGATTGTACCTATTGCAGCGTTTTGTTTTTTGTTTTCTTCTGCTGGCACATATCCTCTACCTTTCTCAATAGTAAGTTCCATATTAAGGTTAACTTTACTATCAAGGTTACAAATTACCAACTCAGGGTTTAACACTTGGAACCCAGAAATAAATTTTTGGAAATCCCCAGCAGTAACTTGATCTTTTCCTGTGATTGATATTGTCACAGCTTCGTTATCGATATCTTCAATTTGACGTTTGAAACGTACTTGTTTTAGATTAAGGATAATTTCAGTAACATCTTCAACAACACCAGAAATAGTAGAGAATTCATGATCAACACCTTCGATACGAACAGATGTGATAGCATATCCTTCCAATGCTGAAAGTAAAACTCTTCTAAGTGCGTTACCAACAGTCAATCCGTAACCTGGTTCAAGAGGTCTGAATTCGAATTTTCCTTCGAAGTCAGTAGAATCGATCATGATAACTTTATCGGGCTTTTGAAAATTAAATATTGCCATAAATTTTCGACTGATGTCAATTATTATTTGTTGTACAATTCGACGATAAGTTGTTCTTTGATATTCTCAGTAATTTGGATTCTTTGAGGAACAGACACGAAAGTACCTTCTTTAGTATCGTTATTCCAAGTAATCCATTCATATACGTGAGAAGATGCAGATAAAGAACGTTCGATAGCTTCTAAAGATTTAGATTTTTCACGAACAGCAACTTTGTCACCAGGTTTTAAATGGTAAGAAGGAACGTTAACCACTTCACCATTTACAGTAATATGTCTGTGAGATACAATTTGACGTGCAGCTCTTCTAGACGGAGCGATACCCATTCTGAAAACTACGTTATCTAAACGAGCTTCACATAATTGTAAAAGGATTTCACCTGTTACACCTTTAGAAGCAGCCGCTTTTTCGAATAAGTTTCTGAATTGTTTTTCTAAAATACCGTAAGTATATTTAGCTTTTTGCTTTTCCATTAACTGGATAGCGTATTCAGATTTTTTACCTCTCTTTTTAGCTAAACCATGTTGCCCTGGAGGGTAATTTCTTTTCTCGAAGGCTTTATCATCTCCGAAGATTGCTTCGCCAAACTTACGAGCAATTTTTGTTTTTGGACCAGTATATCTTGCCATTTTAAAAAATTTTAAGGTAGAGATTATGAATTCAGGTCGTCAAATCCTCCGATAATCTGTTTTCTACCTAGTGTTATACTTAAATAAATTAAACTCTACGTCTTTTTGGAGGACGACATCCGTTGTGTGGAAGTGGAGTAACGTCGATAATTTCTGTTACTTCTATTCCTGAATTATGAATTGATCTGATTGCAGATTCTCTACCATTTCCAGGACCTTTCACAAAAACTTTCACCTTTTTAAGTCCAGCTTCTAATGCTACTTTTGAACAGTCTTCAGCTGCCATTTGAGCTGCATACGGAGTATTCTTTTTAGAACCTCTGAAGCCCATTTTACCAGCAGATGACCATGAAACAACTTCACCTTTTTTGTTAGTTAACGAAATGATGATGTTGTTAAAAGTTGCACTAATATGCGCTTCTCCTGTCGACTCAACGATAACTTTACGTTTTTTTGTGCTTGTCTTAGCCATATTACTACTTATTATTTAGTTGCTTTTTTCTTGTTAGCAACAGTTTTTCTTTTACCTTTTCTAGTTCTAGAATTGTTTTTAGTTCTTTGTCCTCTTAATGGAAGACCTGCTCTATGACGGATTCCTCTGTAGCATCCAATATCCATTAAACGTTTGATGTTTAATGAAGTTTCTGAACGTAATTCACCTTCAATTTTGTAGTATGAAACTGCGTCACGGATTGCTCCAATTTCGTCGTCATTCCAGTCTTGAACTTTTTTGTCTTGACTTACTTGAGCCTTTTCTAAGATCTCAATAGCTCTGCTTTTTCCAATTCCGAAGATATATGTCAAAGCAATAACTCCTCTTTTGTTTTTTGGGATATCTACCCCTGCTATTCTTGCCATAATTATCCTTGTCTTTGTTTAAATCTAGGATTCTTTTTGTTAATAACGTATAATCTTCCTTTTCTACGAACGATAATGCACTCGGCACTTCTCTTCTTTACTGATGCTCTTACTTTCATTTTAGTAGCTTTAGTATCTATAAGTAATTCTTGCTTTTGACAAATCGTATGGACTCATTTCAAGTTTCACTTTATCACCAGGTAATAATTTGATATAATGCATACGCATCTTTCCTGAAATGTGAGCAATTACGATATGTCCATTTTCTAACTCAACACGGAACATTGCATTTGACAATGCTTCAATAATTGATCCGTCTTGTTCTATTGCTGATTGTTTTGCCATATTAAGCTACTGCTTTTCTGTTTTTACCACTTTTCATCAAACCATCATAATGTTTATTTAACAAATATGAATTAATTTGTTGAACAGTATCAATTGCTACTCCAACCAAAATTAATAATGATGTACCTCCAAAGAACAAAGCCCATTGCGTTTGTACCCCCATTGCAGTTTGAACTATTGCTGGGAACACAGCAAGTAACGCAAGGAATAATGATCCAGGGAATGTAATTAAAGACATCACTCTATCTAAAAAGTCAGCAGTTTCAACTCCTGGTTTAACACCTGGAATGAATCCACCACTTCTTTTTAAATCGTCAGCCATCTTATTAGTAGGAACTGTAATTGCAGTGTAAAAATAAGTAAATACTATAATTAACGTTGCAAATAACAGGTTGTACTCCCATCCAAAAATATTTTGAAATCTTGTGCTAATAGATCTTGCTGTTTCTGAAGATGATAAACCTGCAATTGCTGCTGGTATAAACATGATTGCTTGGGCAAAAATGATTGGCATAACTCCAGATGCATTTAATTTTAATGGTATAAATTGACGGTTACCTCCCATTAAATCTTGCTCTAAGTCTCCAGAAACTGAACGACGAGCATATTGTACAGGGACTTTACGAACTGCCATAACCATTAATATACATGCAATGATTACTAATAGCCAAATAATAACTTCAAGAACAATTAACATTGGTCCTCCGTTATTATTACTAACTACTGATGAGAATTCTTGAATAAATGCTTGTGGCATTCTAGCAACAATTCCAACAAGGATTAATAATGAAATACCGTTTCCAATACCTTTATCAGTAATTTTTTCTCCTAACCACATTGCAAAAATAGTTCCTGTAGTTAAAATAATTACTGACGAGAATAGAAATCCGAATGAATTAAATCCTAATAAGAAAGCATCAGCTGGAAGTGTACGGTATAAGTTATAGATATAACCAGGACCTTGCACTAAAGTGATTCCAATTGTTAACCATCTTGTGATTTGATTCATCTTCTTTCTACCACTTTCTCCTTCATTTTGAAGTTTTTGTAAATAAGGAATTGCAATTCCCATTAACTGTACTACAATTGAAGCAGAAATGTAAGGCATAATACCCAAAGCAAATACCGAGGCTTGTGAAAATGCTCCACCTGTAAACACGTCAATTAACCAACCAATACCTTTATCTGTTTGATTAGTTAATCCTTGTAATTTAGAAGCATCTATACCTGGTAACGTTACTTGAGCGCCAAAACGATAAACTAACAGAAATCCTAATGTAATTAGGATTCTGTTTTTTAGTTCCTCTATTTTCCAAACGTTTTGTAACGATTCAATAAATTTTTTCATCGTGTTCAGAAAATTATAATTCTATAGCTTCACCACCAGCAGCTTCGATAGCAGCTTTAGCAGTAGCCGTGAATTTGTGTGCACTTACTTTTAATTTAGCTTTAAGCTCACCTCTTCCTAAAATCTTAACAACTTCAGTTTTAGTAGCTAAACGGTTTTCTACTAATGTAGCGAAATCTACAGTATCAGTAGCATATCCGTTATCAACAAGAGCTTGTAAAGTATCTAGGTTTACACCTTGATATTCAACTCTATTGATATTTTTGAAACCAAATTTAGGTACACGTCTTTGAAGCGGCATTTGCCCTCCTTCAAAACCAATTTTTTTAGAATAACCAGAACGAGACTTAGCTCCTTTGTGACCACGTGCAGCAGTACCACCTTTTCCAGAACCTTCACCTCTACCTACTCTTTTGTTTTGGTTGTGCGTTGAACCTTCAGCTGGTTGTAAATTACTTAAATTCATAACAATATTAGTTATTAAGCTTCTTCTACAGAAACTAAGTGTTTAACTTTATTTACCATTCCAAGGATAGCAGGATTTGCATCGTGCTCAACAACTTGACCCATTTTACGTAAACCCAAAGATTCTAATACTCTTTTTTGGTTTACTGGACAGTTGATTTTGCTTCTTACTTGTTTTACTTTAATCTTTGCCATAATTTCCTTGAATTAACCTTTAAATACTTTCTCTAAAGAAACTCCTCTTTGCTTAGCTACAGTAACTGCGCTTCTCATTTGTAATAAAGCATCGAAAGTTGCTTTAACTACATTGTGAGGGTTTGAAGATCCTTGAGATTTAGACAATACATCGTGCACCCCTACTGATTCAAGTACGGCACGAACAGCACCTCCAGCAATTACTCCGGTACCGTGAGAAGCAGGCATTAAAAATACTCTTGCTCCACCAAATTTACCTTTTTGCTCATGAGGAACTGAATGACCACTTAAAGGAATTCTCACTAAATTTTTCTTAGCATCTTCCACCGCTTTAGCGATTGCTTCAGAAACATCTTTAGATTTTCCTAATCCGTGACCAACTACACCATGCTCATCACCTACTACTACAATTGCAGAAAACCCGAAAGCTCTACCACCTTTTGTAACCTTAGTAACACGATTAACACTAACTAAACGATCTTTCAATTCAAGACCACTTGGTTTTACTAGTTCTACGTTTTTATAATTATGATACATAATTTTAGAATTTTAATCCAGCGGCTCTAGCGCCTTCTGCTAATGATTGAACACGACCGTGGTATAAATATCCACCTCTATCAAATGTAACATTATCGATACCAGCTTTTAAAGCTTTCTCTGCAACTAATTTACCAACTGCCGCAGCAATTTCTACTTTAGTTCCTTTAGTATCAACACCTTTTTCGCGAGAAGAAGCTGCTAATAATGTAACACCGTTTACATCATCTATAAGCTGAGCATAGATTTCTTTGTTACTTCTGAATACAGATAAACGAGGTCTTGCAGCAGTTCCGCTAACAATTTTTCTAATTCTGTACTGTATTCTTTGTCTTCTATCAGTTTTTGTTAATGACATAACCTTATTTTTTAAGCTGATTTACCTGCTTTTCTTCTTAATACTTCACCTACAAACTTAATACCTTTTCCTTTGTATGGTTCAGGCTTACGGAAACCTCTGATTTTCGCAGCAACCTGACCTAAAAGTTGTTTGTCATAAGAAGTTAATTTTACGATAGGGTTTTTACCTTTTTCAGAAATTGTTTCTACAACAACCTCAGGCGCAACCTCTAAAACGATATTGTGCGAGTAACCCAAAGCCAAATCAAGTTTATTTCCTTGATTAGAAGCTCTGTAACCAACTCCCACAAATTCTAATTCTTTAGTAAAACCAGTAGACACACCAGTAATCATATTATTGATTAAAGCTCTATACAAACCGTGTTGAGCTCTCTCTTCTTTGCTATCGGCAGCTCTTGAAACAAGAACTTGATTTTCTTCAACAGTTACAGTAACATTGTTTGTAAACTCTTGAGAAAGTTGCCCTAGTTTTCCTTTAACTGTAACAACAGCATCCTTAACTTCTACAGTTACGCCAGCTGGAATTGCAATTGGATTTTTACCTATTCTTGACATTTCTTATCTCTTTTTTAGTATACGTAACAGATTACCTCACCACCAACATTTAATTGTTTAGCTTGTTTTCCAGTCATAACTCCTTTTGAAGTTGACACGATAGCAATACCTAAACCATTCAAAATTCTTGGTAATTTAGAAGCACCTGCATACTTACGTAAACCTGGTTTACTAATTCTTTGAATATCTTTAATTACTGGCTCTTTAGTATCTTTATCATACTTAAGGGCAATTTTGATAGTACCTTGAACAGTACTGTCTTCGAACTTGTAGCTAAGAATATAACCTTGATCGAATAAGATTTTTGTGATTTCTTTTTTCAAGTTAGACGCAGGGATTTCAACCACTTTGTGGTTTGCTTTTACTGCATTTCTAACTCTCGTAAGATAATCCGCAATTGGATCTGTATACATTATAAACAAATTGTGGTTATGGTTTTCAACTCACCCTCAGTGAGTTGAACCTTTAACCTATTAAACTTTAATATTTTAAGTTTGCAAATATAATACTTTTTTGCAAACTACCAAGAAGCTTTTTTAACTCCTGGAATCAATCCACTGTTTGCCATTTCACGGAATGTTACACGCGAAATACCGAATTGACGCATATACCCTCTTGGTCTACCTGTTAATTTACAACGATTGTGTAAACGAACTGGTGAAGCATTTTTCGGTAACTTTTGTAAAGCAGCATAATCTCCAGCTTCTAACAAAGCTTTTCTTTTCTCTGCATATTTTTCTACCGTTTTTTGTCTTTTAACCTCGCGGGCTTTCATTGATTCTTTAGCCATGTCTTAATTCTTTTTAAAAGGTAAACCTAATTCAGCTAATAATGATTTTGCTTCTTTGTCTGTATCGGCAGAAGTTACAAAAGTAATATCCATACCAGAAATTTTATTCACTTTATCAATATCAATTTCGGGGAAGATGATTTGCTCAAGAACTCCTAAGTTGTAATTACCTCTTCCGTCGAAACCTGAAGATTTAATTCCACCAAAATCTCTTACACGTGGTAATGAAGCCGTAATTAAGCGATCTAAGAATTCATACATTCTTTCTCCACGTAAAGTTACTTTAGCACCAATTGGCATACCTTTTCTTAATTTGAAAGACGCAACGTCTTTTTTAGAAATAGTAGCTACTGCTTTTTGACCAGTAATTTTTGTCAACTCTTCTACAGCGTAATCGATAAGTTTTTTATCAGATACAGCCGCACCAACTCCTTTACTTAAAACGATTTTCTCCAATTTAGGAACTTGCATTACGTTTTTGTAACCGAATTCTGCTGTAAGAGCAGCAATTACTCTGCTCTTATATTCTTCTTTTAGTCTAGGTATATAAGTCATGACTATAATACTTGATTAGATTTTTTAGAAACTCTTACTTTCTTATCCCCTTCAACTTTTGAACCTACTCTAGTCGCAGACTTAGTTTTAGGATCAATTAAAGCGATATTAGAGATATGAATAGGAGCTTCTTTCTTAACGATTCCACCTTGAGGATTTTTAGCACTTGGCTTAGTGTGTTTAGACACGAAGTTTACTCCCTCAACTACCGCTTTATTTTTCTCGCGAAGTACACGTAAAACTTTACCTTCAGCACCTTTATGGTCACCTGCAATAACTTTTACAGTATCTCCTGATTTTATTTTTAGCTTTATCATCGTAATTAATAATTAAAGCACTTCTGGTGCTAATGATACAATTTTCATGAATTGTTTTTCACGAAGTTCTCTAGCTACAGGTCCGAATACACGTGTTCCTCTCATCTCACCTGCTGCATTTAACAATACACAAGCGTTATCATCGAAACGGATGTAAGATCCATCAGCTCTTCTTACTTCTTTTTTAGTTCTTACAACAACTGCAGTTGAAACAGCACCTTTTTTAACGTTTCCGTTAGGTGTTGCATCTTTGATAGCTACTACAATTTTGTCACCAACTGAGGCATAACGTCTTTTCGTTCCACCTAAAACACGGATAGTTAAAACTTCTTTAGCTCCCGTATTATCTGCTACTTTTAGTCTTGATTCCTGTTGTACCATAATTATTTAGCTCTTTCAATGATTTCAACTAATCTCCAACATTTTGATTTTGATAAAGGTCTTGTTTCCATGATCTTTACTGTATCACCAATGTTACAGTCGTTTGTTTCGTCGTGTGCAACATATTTCTTAGTTTTTAACACGAACTTACCATATAATGGGTGTTTTACTCTTGTTACTTGAGAAACAACAATAGACTTATCCATTTTGTTAGATGTAACAACACCAATTCTTTCTTTTCTTAAATTTCTTTTTTCCATCTTTTCAGCTGAATATTATTGAAGCTCTCTTTTAGTTAATTCAGTTGCAATTCTTGCTACTGAACGTCTAATACTTCTAATTTGAAGTGGATTCTCGATTGGAGAAATAGCATGAGCAATTTTTAGGTCGGCATAAGTCTTTTTTAATTGAACTAGCTTCTCTTGTAACTCAGCTGCAGATAGATTTTTAATTTCTGATTGTTTCATAATCTTATTTATTATGCTTCGAAATCTCTAGCAACGACGAATTTAGTTTTTACTGGTAATTTTTGTGCTGCAAGACGTAAAGCCTCTTTTGCAACAGCTAGTGGCACACCACCTACCTCAAACATAATTCTTCCTGGTTTAACAACAGCAGCCCAGTATTCAACTGCACCTTTACCTTTACCCATACGTACCTCAAGAGGTTTCTTTGTAATTGGCTTATCTGGGAAAATTTTAATCCATAATTGTCCTTCACGTTTCATGTAACGAGTAGCTGCGATACGAGCTGCCTCAATTTGACGAGACGTTAAGAAAGCACCATCTTCATGTACAGATTTAATTCCAAACATTCCATTTGAAAGTTCATGCCCTCTATTAGAGTTCCCTTTCATTCTACCTTTTTGTACCTTACGGTATTTTGTTCTTTTAGGCTGTAACATTTTTCTTTAATTTAAAAATTACTTTCTCTTACGAGCTCCTTGTTTACCGTTTGGCTTTCCTCCTCTTGGAGCATCACCACCTTTACCAGCTGCAGCTTTTTTATCCATACCTACAAGTGGAGAAAGATCTCTCTTTCCGTAAACTTCACCTTTCATGATCCAAACTTTAACACCCATTCTACCATAAGTAGTGTGAGCCTCAGCTAAAGCATAATCGATGTCTGCTCTGAAAGTTGATAGAGGAATACGTCCTTCTTTGAAACTTTCTGAACGTGCCATTTCAGCTCCGTTTAAACGACCAGAAATCATTACTTTGATTCCTTCTGCATTCATTCTCATTGATGCAGCGATTGCCATTTTGATAGCTCTTCTGTAAGAAATACGGCTTTCAATTTGACGACAGATACTATTTGCAACTAAATAAGCATCTAACTCAGGTCTTTTGATTTCAAAGATGTTGATTTGAACCTCTTTGTCAGTAATTTTCTTAAGCTCTTCTTTTAACTTGTCTACCTCTTGTCCACCTTTTCCGATAATGATACCAGGTCTAGCAGTAGTGATAGTAACGGTTACAAGCTTTAAAGTTCTCTCGATGATTACTTTTGATACACTAGCTTTTGATAAACGAGCATGAATGTACTTTCTGATTTTGTAGTCCTCGGCGATTTTATCACCGTAGTCATTTCCACCATACCAGTTAGAATCCCATCCTCTGATGATACCAAGGCGATTTCCGATTGGATTTGTCTTTTGTCCCATCTTTATTAATTGCTTTGTGTGTTATTAATAGCTCCTAAAACGATTGTTACGTGATTTGAGCGTTTTCTAATTCTGTGTGCGCGACCTTGTGGAGCTGGACGAAGTCTTTTTAACATCATACCACCGTCTACTTTGATCTCTTTTACAAATAAGCCTGCTTCAGCTACATTACCTTCACTATTTTTTTGCTCCCAGTTGTTGATTGCAGATAATAATAGTTTTTCTAATTTTCTTGAAGCTTCTTTTTGACTAAATCTTAATATATTTAGTGCATTCTCAACTTTCTGACCTCTTACCAAGTCTGCTACTAAGCGCATTTTTCTAGGTGAAGTAGGGCAGTTATTCAATTTAGCAAATGCTAAAGACTTGTTAGCCTCTTTTCTTGCTTCTGCCGTTTCTCTTTTACGAACTCCCATGTCTTCTTTTATTTTTTACCTTTATTTTTAGCTCCAGCGTGACCTCTAAAAGATCTTGTTGGTGAAAATTCACCTAACTTGTGTCCTACCATGTTTTCAGTAACATATACTGGAACAAATTGACGACCGTTGTGAACTGCTATTGTTTGTCCTACGAAATCAGGAGTAATCATTGAAGCTCTAGACCAAGTCTTAACAACTCCTTTGTTACCACCTTCGATATTTTCTTGTACTTTCTTCTCTAATTTATAGTGTACGAAAGGTCCTTTTTTTAATGAACGTGCCATATCTTATTATTTCTTTCTACGTTCTACAATATACTTGTTGCTCGGGTTTTGTTTAGCACGGGTTCTGTAACCTTTAGCTGGTAAACCTTTTCTTGAACGTGGGTGACCTCCAGATGAACGTCCTTCACCACCTCCCATTGGGTGATCAACTGGGTTCATCGCTACTGGTCTCGTTCTAGGTCTTCTACCTAACCATCTAGATCTACCTGCTTTACCAGAAACGATTAACTGGTGATCTGAGTTAGATACTGCACCAATTGTTGCAGAACAAGTTAACAAAATAAGTCTAGTTTCTCCAGAAGGCATTTTGATAGTAGCATATTTACCATCACGAGCCATTAATTGCGCGAATGTACCTGCAGAACGAGCGATAACCGCACCTTGACCTGGACGTAATTCGATACAAGAAATAACTGTACCTAGAGGGATTTTACTTAATGGTAAAGTGTTACCAATTTCTGGAGCTGCATCAGCACCTGATACCACTTTTTGACCTACTTGCAAACCATTTTGAGCAATGATATACGTTTTAGCACCATCTGCATAAGCTAATAATGCGATAAAAGCAGTTCTGTTTGGATCATACTCGATTGATTTCACTGTAGCTGGAATACCATCTTTAGTTCTTTTGAAATCAATGATACGATATCTTTGTTTGTGACCACCACCTGTGTAACGCATGGTCATTTTTCCTTGACTATTTCTACCTCCTGAGTTTTTTATCGGTGCTATTAATGAACGCTCCGGCTTATCAGTTGTAATGGCGTCAAAACCATTAACAACTCTAAAACGCTGACCCGGGGTAATAGGTTTTAATTTTCTTACTGACATCTTTTTTTACTTAGATATTGTTGTAAAAATCTATTGTTTCTCCTTCTTGTACTTGTACAATTGCTTTTTTGTAAGCATTAGTTTTACCAGAAATCATTCCACTTTTTGTATATTTAGTTGAACGATCTGGACGTACATTCATTGTATTTACTTCAACAACAGTAACTCCATAAGCAGCCTCAACAGCTTTCTTAATTTCTACTTTGTTAGCTTTTTTATCTACAACGAAACCAAAACGATTGAATACTTCACCGTCTTTAGTTATTTTTTCTGTAACGATAGGTTTAATAATGATACTCATGGCCTATTATTTGCTTAAATTTTCTTCAATTCCTTCTAAAGATCCCTCTAAAAGAACTAAATTATTTGCGTTTAATATCGCATAAGTACTTAATTCTGAATTAGTTACAACAGAAGACCCTTTCAAATTACGAGACGACAAATATACATTTTTATTTGTATCACCTAAAACGAATAAAGATTTTTTGTTTTCTAATCCTAACGCTTTCAATACGTTAGTGAAATTTTTAGTACTTGGAGCTTCAAATGTGAAGTCTTCTACTACGATTAAATTTGATTCTTGCGCTTTGATAGAGAAAGCTGATTTACGAGCTAATCTTTTTAAAGCTTTATTCAATTTGAAAGAATAACTTCTTGGTCTTGGACCAAAGATTGTTCCTCCTCCTTTGAATACAGGAGATTTAGCACTACCAGCACGAGCTGTACCAGTACCTTTTTGCTTTTTGATTTTGCGAGTACTACCTGCAACTTCAGCTCTTTCCTTAGCTTTGTGCGTACCTTGTCTTTGATTAGCAAGATATTGCTTAACATCTAAGTAAACAGCGTGTTTGTTAGGCTCAATTGCGAAAACTGAATCAGAAAGTTGAACTTTTCTTCCAGTTTCTTTTCCGTTGATATCTAAAACTTTTACTTCCATTACTTCTGAACGATTACATAAGAGTCTTTGTGACCAGGAACACATCCTTTAACAACAAGTAAGTTCTTTTCAGCAACTACTTTTAAAACTCTAAGATTTTGTACTTTTACATTATCTCCACCCATTCTTCCAGCCATACGCATCCCTTTGAATACTCTAGATGGATAAGATGAAGCTCCTACAGAACCTGGCGCTCTTAAACGGTTGTGCTGACCATGCGTAGCTTGTCCAACACCACCAAAACCGTGACGTTTTACAACACCTTGGAAACCTTTACCTTTAGAAACACCTTGAACATCTACAAACTCCCCTTCAGAGAATAGATCTACAGTGATAACATCACCTAATTTGTGCTCGTTTTCAAATCCTTGGAACTCAACAACTTTCTTCTTAGCAACAGTACCCGCTTTCTTGAAGTGACCTTCAGCAGCTTTTGTAGTGTGCTTTTCAGTTTTGTCATCGAAACCAAGTTGAAGAGCCTCATACCCGTCAACCTCATTGGTTCTGACTTGGGTAACTACGCAAGGACCTACTTCAATAACAGTACAAGGGATGTTTTTCCCGTTCTCATCAAAGATGCTAGTCATTCCGATTTTCTTTCCGATTAACCCAGACATATTAAACTAATTATTAATTATTTATAAAATTTTATTTTTGAGTGTGCAAAAGTAGGCATTATGTTTTGAATTACAAAACATAATGCCTAAATATTTACTTTCAGTGAATTATCACACTTTAATCTCTACTTCTACTCCACTTGGAAGCTCTAATTTCATTAGAGCATCGATAGTTTTTGAAGATGAAGAATAGATATCTAACAATCTTTTGTATGACATTACTTCAAATTGCTCTCTCGACTTTTTGTTAACGTGAGGAGAACGCAATACAGTAAAAATCTTTTTGTTTGTTGGTAATGGAATTGGACCAGTTACCACAGCTCCTGTACTTTTTACAGTTTTTACGATTTTCTCTGCTGATTTATCAACCAACATATGATCGTAAGACTTTAATTTTATTCTGATTTTTTGACTCATTTTCTTAAAAATTAAGCGTTACCTTTTGCTTTCTTAATTACTTCTTCTGAAATGTTAGATGGAGTTTGCTCGTAGTGAGAGAATTCCATTGTTGAAGTTGCACGACCTGAAGATAAAGTTCTTAAAGTTGTAACATATCCAAACATTTCTGATAATGGCACACTAGCTTTAATAGTTTTAGCACCATTTCTGTCACCCATATCATTTACTTGACCACGACGACGGTTTAAGTCACCTACGATATCACCCATATTTTCTTCTGGAGTAATAACTTCAATTTTCATGATTGGCTCAAGAATAACAGCACCAGCAGCTTTAGCCACTTCTTTGTAACCCATTTTCGCTGCTAATTCGAACGATAATGCATCCGAATCCACTGCGTGGTAAGATCCATCTAATAAAGTAACTTTTAAACTATCTACAACATATCCAGCCAAAGGTCCAGTTTTCATAGCTTCACGGAAACCTTTTTCAACTGCAGGGATATATTCTTTAGGAACGTTACCACCTTTTACCTCATTTACGAATTGTAACCCAACCGGAGCTTTACCATCAACCATTTCAGCCGGCTCTAAACGGAAAACGATATCCCCGAATTTACCACGACCTCCAGATTGTTTTTTGTAAACCTCTCTGTGTTGTGCAGATTTTGTAAACGCTTCTTTATATTCTACTTGTGGCTCACCTTGGTTAACCTCAACTTTGAACTCACGTTTCATACGATCTACTAAGATATCTAAGTGAAGCTCACCCATACCAGAGATAATTGTTTGACCTGAAGCCTCATCAGTTCTAACTGTAAATGTAGGATCTTCTTCAGCAAGTTTAGCTAAAGCCATACCCATTTTATCTACGTCAGCTTTTGTTTTAGGCTCAATCGCGATACCAATTACTGGATCAGGGAATTTCATAGACTCAAGAATTATTGGGTGTTTTTCATCACACATTGTATCTCCAGTCTTGATATCTTTAAATCCAACTGCTGCTCCAATATCTCCAGCCTCGATATACTCGATTGGGTTTTGTTTGTTAGCGTGCATTTGGTAGATACGAGAAATACGCTCTTTGTTTCCAGAACGAGTGTTCAAGATATAAGAACCAGCATCTAAACGACCAGAATAAGCACGGAAGAAAGCCAAACGACCAACATAAGGGTCAGTTGCAATTTTAAATGCTAAAGCCGCAAAAGGCTCTTTTACATCTGGACGACGAATAATTTTAGTTTGATCCTCCTCTAATAATTCAGCATCATCAGGGTGAATACCTTCGATACCTTCTTTATCTAATGGAGATGGCAAGTATTTACATACTGCATCTAACATGAATTGAACCCCTTTGTTTTTGAAAGAAGAACCTGCAATCATAGGAATGATCGCCATATCAATAGTAGCAGCACGTAATGCAGCATTGATTTCTTCCTCAGTAATAGAGTTCTCATCTTCCATGTATTTGTCAAGTAGATTTTCATCATACTCAGCAACCGCTTCAATAAGAATTGATCTGTATTGTTTTACTTCATCAACCATATCAGCAGGGATATCAACCACGTCAAAAGTTGCCCCTTGAGTAGCATCATGCCAAATGATAGCTTGATTTTTTACTAAGTCAACAACTCCTTTAAAGTCATTTTCTTCACCAATTGGTAAAGTAATCGCTACCGCATTTGATTTTAGCATGTCACGAACTTGTTGACACACATTTAAGAAGTTAGACCCTTGACGGTCCATTTTGTTTACGAATCCCATACGAGGAACTCTATATTGATCAGCAAGTCTCCAGTTTGTTTCTGATTGTGGCTCAACACCATCAACAGCAGAAAACAAGAACACTAAACCATCTAACACACGCAATGAACGGTTTACCTCTACTGTAAAGTCAACGTGACCCGGAGTATCGATAATATTAAAGTGGTACGGTTTAGATTCTGGAGTTAATTTACCTTGTTCTGTTGGAAAACTCCATTCACAAGTTGTTGCAGCAGAAGTAATTGTAATACCTCTTTCTTGCTCTTGTGCCATCCAGTCCATTGTTGCAGCACCATCGTGTACTTCACCAATTTTATGTGATTTTCCTGTATAAAATAAGATACGCTCAGTAGTAGTAGTTTTTCCAGCATCAATGTGAGCTGCAATACCTATGTTTCTTGTAAATTTTAAATCTCTAGCCATTTCTGTACGAATTAAAATCTAAAGTGAGAGAATGCTTTATTAGCATCTGCCATCTTGTGAGTATCCATTCTTTTCTTAACAGCAGCACCTTCTTCTTTAGCCGCAGCTAAAATTTCAGAAGCTAATTTAGCAGCCATTGATTTTTCATTTCTTCTTCTAGCATAAAGAATCATCCATTTCATAGAATATGAAATTTTTCTATCTGGACGAATTTGCATTGGAATTTGAAAAGTAGCTCCACCCACTCTACGTGAACGAACTTCTACGTGAGGCATAACATTAGTTAATGCATCTTTCCAAATTTCTAAAGCTGATTTCTCAGCATCTTGCTTTTTAGACTCTACGATATCTAATGCATCGTAAAATACTGTAAAAGCAGTCGATTTTTTACCATCCCACATTAAGTTATTTACAAAACGCGTTACTAACTGATCGTTAAATTTCGGATCTGGTAAAAGTGGTCTTTTCTTTGCCGCTCTTTTTCTCATGTCTTTTTCTTAAAAGTTTTTAAAAATTACTTTTTAGCCTCTTTAGGTCTCTTAGCACCATATTTAGATCTTCTTTGTGTACGACCGTTAACTCCGGCTGTATCTAAAGCACCACGCACGATGTGGTATCTAACACCTGGTAAATCTTTTACCCTTCCGCCTCTAACTAATACTATCGAGTGCTCTTGTAGATTGTGTCCTTCTCCTGGGATGTAAGCATTCACTTCATTTCCATTAGTCAAACGTACACGCGCTACTTTACGCATTGCAGAGTTTGGTTTTTTTGGAGTAGTAGTGTAAACACGCGTACAAACACCTCTTCTTTGAGGACAAGAATCCAAAGCAGCCGATTTAGACTTCTTAGTCATTTGGGCTCTCCCTGTTCTTACTAATTGTTGAATTGTTGGCATAATTAAATACTAAAAATTACTTGTTTATAAAATCCCGCATTTTACGGGGTTGCAAATGTATATATTATTTTCGTAAAAACAAACTGTAATTTATTAATTTTCAGCAAGGTAATTTTTTAGATACTGTATTGCTATTTTTTACGTTACTTTTATCAAAATTTTCAACTTCAAGTGAGATTGAACCATCTACTTTTCTTTTTTATTTTTTACTCCCAAATAAGTTTTGGGCAAAATTTTTATTACCAAATTTCATCAACAAAACCAGAAGAAACCAAAAAAATTGACAGTATTGGTTATCAAAAAAAGCACTCTTCTGTGAAATCAATCTTAGATGAAGAACAAAAATTTATTACTAAAATTTCTCAAATTGGATTTCTTGAAGCTTCTTTGGAAAACATAAAAAAAATAAACGACTCAACATTTTCGAGTATCGCCTCCTTAAATCAATTTACAAAATATTCTATTATATATATAGGAATAGATTTACGCAACGAGAATCCTAAAATTTTTGAAGAAAACAAAGACACCATAAAAATCAAAAGCAACGAAGTAGAATCTTATATGAATTCTATTTTATACAAATTTGAAAAAGCAGGATTTCCTTTAGTAAAAATTCGATTGAAAAATCATAAACAAATAAACAATCATCTTTATTCTGAACTTGAAGTTAAAAATGAGAAAAAGAGAACGCTTGACGGAATTGTTATAAACGGCTATGATAAATTTCCTAAAAGTCACTTAAAAAATGTTTTAAGACTTTATAGAAACAAAACTTTTAATCAAGAAAACCTAGAAAAACTGAACGCTGATTTCAATAAATTTAAATTTGTGAAACAAACCAAATATCCAGAAATTCTATTTACAAAAGATTCAACTAAAGTATATGTTTATTTAGAAAAAAATAAAGCCAACTCTTTTGATGGTTTTATAGGATTTACAAACGATGATACAAAACAAAAACTAGTTATTAATGGATATTTAGATATAAAATTTCAAAATCTTTTGAATGGAGGCGAAAAAATAAACATCTTTTGGAAAAGCGACGGTAAAAATCAAAAGACTTTTAATGCATCCACAGAACTCCCCTATCTTTTCAAAAGTCCTTTAGGCTTAAAAGCACAACTATACATTTTTAAACAAGATAGTATTTTTCAGAACACTCAAACTAACCTAGATCTAGGATATTACTTTAATTACAATACAAGAACCTACATAGGTTATCAAGAAGCTGAATCGAGCAATATACAGAATACGGTCAGTTCTAATTTAAGCGATTTTTCAAATGTATTTTATACCGCAAGTTTAGAATACATAAATAATGACATAAACTCAATACTCTTCCCTAACAAAACATTATTGAATATAAAATTTGGAACAGGTAAAAGAGAAACTTCAAAATTTAACGACAGTCAATATTTTGCCAAAATAGACGCTTCCCATAATTTCTATCTCAATCAAAAAAACTCAGTCAATTTAAAAAGTCAAAATGCATATTTAAAAAGCAACAACTATTTAATAAATGAACTTTTTAGATTTGGAGGCATAAATTCGATAAGAGGATTCAATGAGAACAGCCTACAAGGAAATCTTTTTGGATCACTTCTTTTAGAATACAGATATCTAGCAGCACAAAACCTTTATATACATACCATAACCGATTACGGCTATCTTCAAGACAAGGCAACAAACAAAAACAATAGCCTACTTGGATTAGGTGTAGGATTAGGATTACTTAACAAAAATGGTCTTTTAAAAATTGTTTATGCCAACGGAAGCACTAATAACAATAATATAGAATTAAAAAACACAGTTATCCAAGTTAGTATTAACACTTTTTTTTAAAATTTTTAACATAATTTTTTGAATTACGATCAAAATTAATACTTTTGTTAAAATTAACTTAACAAACCCAATATGAGATCAAAATTCAAATGGATTTTTACGCTTCTTTTAGCGTTTACAATGCAGTTTTCTTTTGCTCAAGAGAAAACAATCACAGGTAAGGTTACTGACGCAAGCGGACCACTTCCTGGAGTAAATGTTGTCGTAAAAGGAACAACAAAAGGCACAACAACAAATTTTGACGGAACCTACTCAATCAAAGCTAAAGAAGGCGAAAGTCTTATTTTCTCTTTCATGGGCATGAATGATGTAGTAAAAACTGTTGGATCAGAAAACACAATTAACACTGTATTATCTGACGAATCAAAACAATTAACAGAAGTTGTTGTTGTTGGTTATGGCGTTCAGAAAAAGAAAGATGTAACTACTTCAATTTCAAAAGTTAAAGGATCTGACATTCAAGGTTTAGTAACTCCAAGTTTTGAAAGCCAATTAGCTGGTAGAGCTTCTGGGGTTCAAGTTGCAACATCAACTGGTATCGTTGGGCAAGCACCTAGAGTAAGAATTAGAGGTGTTAATTCAATTAATGGCTCTCAAGATCCACTTTATATTGTTGATGGCGTGCCTATTTATTCAGGAGATCTTGGAGGTCAAGCGAATGCAAATGGATTAGGAGATATCAATCCATCAGACATTGAATCTTTTGACATTTTAAAAGATGGTGCAGCAGCAGCAATTTACGGTTCTCGTGCTGCTAATGGAGTAATCATTATTACTACGAAAAAAGGTAAAAAAGGATCAATGAAGGTAAGCTACAACAATGTTGTTGGTTTCGCTTCTCCAATGGATAAATTTGATCTATTAAAAACAGCTGACTTTATTACTATTGCTAACGAAAAAAGAACTAACAGAGGACAAACTCCATGGGCTGTTGGAACTGAGTATGATACAGATTGGCAAGATGTTGTTTTAAACAAAGCTGCTTTACAAATGGATCATAACCTTTCTTTAAGTGGTGGTTCAGACAAAACTAGATACTTTTTATCTTTAGGTTATACTTCTCAAGATGGTATTGCTAAAGCTAACAGCATGAATCGTTACAACATTAGAACGAACTTAGACCATGAAGTTTCAAAATGGCTTACAGTTGGTGGTTCTATCGCTCTAACTAAAACAGATTATAGCGGATTGAATACAGGTAGAAATTCATTATCTGGAAACATGTTTAACGCAATCAGACAATTACCAAATACACCTGTTTACGATGCTTCTAATCCTACTGGCTATAACATAAACCTTACTACAGGAAATATGGGACAATGGACAAATACTGCTGCAGTAGGTGACAACATTTCAAACATTGGTTATGTTTTAGACAAAAACAAATTAGAATCTAAAATCCAAAGAACTTTAATTACAACTTTTGCTTCAGCAAATATCACTAAGGACTTAAATTACAAATTCCAAGCTAGTGTTGATAACGCCTCTACTAAAGGTCTATTATATTATGACCCAACTCACGGAGACGGAAGAGGATCATCTGGTAGATTACAAAACGATCAAACAGATTTATTAAGATGGAATTTACAAAATATCTTAAGCTATAATAAAACATTTGCTGATGCTCATAATCTATCTGCGACTGCTGTAGCTGAATACCAAAAAGAAAGAAATCAATTTTTCTTTGGTTTAGGTACAAATTTAATTTCAGACTTTTTCAATCAAGGTCTAATATCAGACGCATATTCTGTAAAAGATTCAGGAGGATCAATCAATGAAGAAGGAATTATCTCATACATTGGTAGATTAAGCTACAACTACAAACAAAGATACTTTTTACAAGGTTCTTATAGAAGAGATGGTCTTTCTAAATTTGCTGAAGACAAAAGATGGATTGACTTCTCAGGTGTTTCATTAGGATGGACTGTTTCAAATGAAAGCTTCATGGCAGGACTAAAAGAAACTATTTCAGATTTAAAACTAAGAGCGTCTTACGCTGAAATGGGTAACATTAGTATCCCTGGAAGTTCTCAACCATATTTAAATCTATTTACACCATCGGTTTATGGTTCTTCAAACGGAATTGCATTTACACAATTAGGGAATCCTGCATTAACATGGGAAACTAGTAAAAAAACTGACTATGGTGTTGATTTAGGCTTAATGAATGATAAAGTAAAAGTAACTTTCGATTATTTCGTTAATGACCAAAATGGATTAGTAATGTCAAAAATTACACCTCACTCTTTAGGTGTTCCTAACAATGCTTACATTTTTAATGTTGGAAAAATGCAAAACAAAGGTTTTGAAGCGAGTATAGACTATAGCGTTATCAATAATGCTAATTTTAAATGGAAAGTAAATGCCAATTTTACATCTGTAAAAAACGTTGTTAAGGCACTTCCTTCAAACAATGCTGATATTATTGGTGGTACAACATCTGATATCAACATTCAACCTAACATTATTGTTAGAGTTGGTGAGTCATTAAACTCTTTGTATGGATTTGAATATTGGGGGGTTAACCCTGCTAATGGAAACCCAGTGTATTACAAAGCTGATGGTTCTTTAGTACAAGGTAACATACCAAACAGTACGTATTATGTATTTAACCCTAACAACCCTTCTGATATATCTACTGCATCAAGTTTAACAACGGCAGATAAGAAAATTTTAGGAAATACAATTCCAACTTACTTTGGAGGTTTTAGTTCTAGTTTTACGTACAAAAATGTTGATTTTGGTTTCTTATTCAGATTTAGTGGAGGAAATAAAATTTTCAACTCAACTAGAAGAGAGTTAATGAATTTAAACTTCAACAACAACAGTACTGAAATCTTAGGAAGATGGCAAAGCCCTTCTGAGCCTGGAGATGGATGGACTCCTAGACTTTGGGCTGGAGGAAACACATTTGTAAATCAATCAAGTAACGCTACTTCTCGTTTTGTTGAAAAAGGTGACTTTATTAGCTTAGAAAATGTTTCATTAGGTTATACTTTACCTAAAAGTTTACTTGAAAAAATTAACGTAAATTCAATACGCTTATTTGTTCAAGCGCAAAACATGTTATTAATAACTAAATACAAAGGACTTAACCCAGAAATGGAAACTTTAGGAGTTGATTTAAACGGAACACCTAGATCAAAAGTTTTCTCAATGGGCGTTAATTTAAACTTATAAAAAAATGAAAAAGTATTTAAAAATCATAACAATCGGACTACTTGGATTCAGCATGAATTCATGTACAGAAGATACAATTATTGATACTAAGCCTTTTTCAGGCGTAGCTGTAGAGGATGCCTTTAGCACTCCTGCATATATTGAAGCTTCTTTAAATGGAGTTTACAATGCAGCTCAAATAGGTCAATACAATGGAACTACTCCAAATGGAGGTAGAGGATATGTTTGGGGAGCTGCGTTCGTTCAACAAGGAGACTGTAGAGGGGAAGATGTAGTAAATCTTGCTACATTTTATGACATAACATATAGCGGAACCTATGATCCTGCAACTGCAAACAATGTTTATTATTGGATTGATGGTTACAGACTTATCAACAGATGTAACATCATGATTGATGGAGTTAATGGAGCTGTTGCAAAAGGTATTATTACCCAAGCTGCTGCCAATAATTATATTGGTCAAGTAAAATTCTTAAGAGCAATTACACATTTTGAATTATTAACATATTTTTCTCAACCTTACAACTTCACTGTTGGAGCAACTCACCCTGGAATTCCATACAGAGTAGTTGGTGTTGACACCTTAGAAGAAGTTGATGCTGAATCAACAAAAGGACGTAACACAGTTGCAGAATGTTATGACAAGATAATTGCAGACCTTAATGATGCAGAAACCCTAATTACTCAAACAGCTACAAAAAGTAAAGCAACTAAAAATGCTGCTATAGCTTTTAAAACAAGAGTGTATTTACATAAAAGAGATTGGGATAATGTAATCACTGAGGGTAATAAATTAGCTGGTCAATTTACATTAACTCCAAATCCAGGAGACCCGTTTGTTACTGCAAACAACTTAACTAATACAGAATCAATTTTCTCAATAGCTCATTCTTCAATTTTCAATCCTGGTGTTAATGCTGCTTTAGCATCTCAATACAAAAGAAGAAAATTAGTTTGTATCAGCCCTATTATTTGGAGAGATCCTTCATGGTTAGCTGACGATAAAAGAAGACAAGAAGGTTCTTTAGTAGAAACTGGAGTTGGACCTGGTATTGCAGGTCTTAAATTTACCAACAAATACAAAGATGATGTTAATTACACTGATGCAGCTCCTGTAATTCGTTATGCAGAGGTTGTTTTAAACATGGCTGAAGCTCACGCTAGAAAAGCAGCACCAGATGTAACAACTTCATTAACATTATTAAACAGTGTTAGAAACAGAGCTTTAGCAAATCCTGGGGCTCAAGCTTATACTGCTGCTTCATTCCCTACAGCTACTGATCTAGTTGGAGCAATTTTAAAAGAAAGAAGAATTGAATTCGTTATGGAGGGTCGTCGTTGGTCTGATATCCACAGATTACAACTAGACAACTTATTCCCAATCAATGGAATTCCTGCTAAAATAACAAGTGCTTCAAACCCACCAGCATCAGCTTTCACATTAGGAACTCCTTATTCAGGACCTTATGGAACGCCTGCTATTCCTGGTAGCGATAAAAGAATTTTATGGCCAATTCCTCAATTGGAAACTAATGTTAGTCCAATATTAGCGGCTCAACAAAACCCTGGGTGGTAATATTATTTGAGTTATATTATTTCCTAAAAACCGTCAAGCATAGCTTGGCGGTTTTTTTATATCTTTGCACCATGGAAAAAGAAAACCAAATATTCGGGATTAGAGCTATCATTGAAGCCATTAATGCAAAAAAGGAAGTTGATAAAGTTTTTATTCAAAAAGATGCTCATGGAGACTTAATGAGTGAGTTAATGAAAACGATGAAGAAAAACAACATCAATTTTTCTTATGTCCCTGTTGAAAAATTAAACAAACTTACTCACAACAATCACCAAGGTGTTGTTGCAACGATTGCCCCTATTTCATTTCATACTCTTGAAAATTTAGTAGAATCTTTATTAGAAAAAGAAAAGAAACCGCTGTTATTAATTTTAGATCAATTATCTGATGCTAGAAATTTCGGTGCTATAATTCGTACAGCAGAATGCACAGGTGTTGACGGTATCATTATTCAAAAACAAGGATCTGCGCCTGTTAATGGAGATACAGTAAAAACATCTGCTGGTGCTGTATTCAACATCCCTATTTGCAAAGTGGATCACATTAAAGATGCTGTTTTCTATTTGCAAGGATCAGGCATCAAAACTGTTGCTGCAACTGAAAAAACAGACAATAATATATACGACATCAATTTCAACGAACCAGTAGCTATCATTATGGGAAGTGAAGATAGAGGTGTAAATCCTTCTGTTCTAAAAATAATTGATGAAAAAGCCAAATTACCTATGTATGGAACTATAGAATCATTAAATGTTTCGGTAGCTTGTGGGGCTTTTTTATACGAAGCTGTTAGACAAAGACTTTAAAAAATGAAGAGATAAATTAAAAAAGGACAATCATTTTACTGGTTGTCCTTTTTTTCTTCTTTATAATGATAAAATACTGGAAAATTTGAGTTAAAAAACCGCAACATTTCATCTTCTTCTAATATTTCAGGTTCTTTAGGCTTAGGGGCAAAATTTCCGTTTTCATCAAAGTGTTTCATAAACTCATCTTGTGAAGGATCAAAATCTGGTCGTTGCCAATCATAAACAATAGGTTTCTCATAGGCTTTAGAATCAATCATTCTTGACAAGACAAATCCCGCTAAAAAACCACTTAAATGGGCCTCCCAAGAAATATGCACTTCTGCTGATGGAAACATATACCAAATCATTCCGCCATACATCAAAACGATTGCAAAAGACAAAGCCATTAAACGATAATGTTTCGTTTGAAAACCTTCAAAAAACATAAAACTTGCCAAAACATATACTAAACCACTAGCACCAATATGATAACTTTCCCTTCCTATTAACCAAGTCCCAACTCCAGAAAGAATCACACCCCAAATCAACACCTTTAATGACTCTGCTCGATAAAAATAGCGTAATGCCATCAGTAAAACAAAAAGAGAAACACTATTATTCCATAAATGGTTCATATCGCCATGAAGAAAAACACTGAACAAAATTCCTTTTGCTCCAGAAACTGTTCTTGGCAAAACTCCATAATGCAATAAATCGCCTGGCAAAATAACTTCGAGTAAATAAACTCCCCAAAGCATCAGCACAAAAAACAAAGGCCAAGCAATTACAGATGTAGAAAATTTAAAATCTGATTCTTTCATTCATTACTCTAATCAAAAATATATCCAAATAGAATTTAATGAACTTTTGTCAGCATTTATACATGAAACCTTTGTTGATTTGATAATTGAAAAGTCCTAAATTTGATGACTCTTATTTATAAGACAAGTAAATTACTCAATAAATGGAAGCACCTTTAGCAGAACGCATTCGCCCTAAATCATTAAAAGAATACATTAGCCAATCACATTTGGTGGGAGAAAATGGCTCATTAACTCATCAAATTGCAAAAGGGATTATTCCTTCATTGATTTTGTGGGGACCTCCTGGGACAGGAAAAACAACATTGGCACAAATTATGGCTAATGAAAGTCAGCGTCCGTTTTATGAATTGAGCGCAATCAATTCAGGGGTAAAAGACATTCGTGATGTTATAGATAAAGCCAAACAAAGTGGCGGTTTATTCACAGCTAAAAACCCTATTTTATTTATTGATGAGATTCATCGTTTTAGTAAATCACAACAAGATTCTTTATTAGCAGCAGTAGAAAAAGGTTGGGTTACACTGATTGGAGCTACTACTGAAAATCCTAGTTTTGAAGTAATACCCGCTTTGTTGTCAAGATGTCAGGTTTATGTTTTAAATGCCTTTACTAAGGAAGATTTAGAAGCTTTATTACATCGCGCAATTGAAACCGATGCAATTCTGCAAACCAAAAACATTGAGCTTAAAGAAACTGAAGCTCTTTTAAGACTTTCTGGAGGTGATGGAAGAAAATTGTTGAATATTTTTGAATTAATCATTAATGCATCCGATGCTTCGACAAGCTCAGCACCCATTGAGATTACGAATGAAAAAGTAATGCAACTCGTGCAAAAAAACACCGTATTGTATGACAAAACTGGCGAACAACATTATGATATTGTCTCAGCTTTTATAAAATCTATTCGAGGAAGTGACCCAAATGGGGCTGTATATTGGTTAGCAAGAATGATTGAAGGTGGCGAAGATGTAAAATTCATCGCACGGCGTATGCTTATTTTAGCCAGTGAAGACATAGGAAATGCAAATCCTACAGCACTAATCATGGCTAATAATACTTTTCAGGCGGTTACCACAATTGGTTATCCAGAAAGCAGAATTATATTAAGTCAATGTGCTATTTATTTGGCCACTTCAGCAAAAAGCAACGCCAGTTATCTGGCAATTGGAAAAGCACAACAAATAGTAAAACAAACTGGAGACTTACCAGTTCCTTTGCATTTACGAAATGCTCCCACTAAACTCATGAAAGAATTAGGCTATGGTGAAGAATATAAATACTCTCACGATTATGCTAACAACTTCGCTGAGCAAGAATTCCTGCCAACAGAAATATCTGAAACACGTTTTTTTGAACCAGGAGATAATGCTCGTGAAAAAGAACTACGTCAATTTTTAAAAAACAGATGGAAAGATAAATATGATTATTAACCTTTATAGTTTAATATCTAGTTTTTCAGAAGTTGTTTTATCACCATCATTATATTCAAAGTACCAAACATTATCTTTAGATATCACTATACCATTTCTACCATTGTAATTTAACAAATAAACATTTGGTGTAGATGTTTTATACAAAACAAGCTCTTTTTGATTAGTCTTATTAACAACTTTTATAAAGGGCTGGTTATTTTCTTGTTTGGCTGGGTTTCCAACTTTTTCGTAGGTTACCTCTTTTTCTGATTTAATCACTTTCGTAACTTCTTGGGAAACATTTTCTACATCTCTACTTTTAATTTTCTCATCAGCCTCTTCATCAAAATAAGTTTTACCTGAATATTTATAGTTTGCTTTATAGAAAGTTTTTAAAGTAGCTTGCAGAGCCTCACTATATGATTTTGCAATATTTTTTTCATTGCTTTTTCCTATATCTGTAATATATAAAACCTTATCCCTACAATCTTTAAACTCAACCTGAAGTTCAGTCGTAAACATATTACTTTTCTCCTTTACACCTATAAACAATTTATTGCAATTGTAATCTATGAAACCTTCAGGTAAAACATCTGAAGACAAATAAACCTCAAATCCTTTTTGTTGTAAAAAAGCTTTTATTGTCGAGTTTATTCTATGCTGATTATCTTCTTTTTGAAAATCAAATCTTGCAGGTATAATTGCCATATTATAATCATTCAAGGATGATTGAGCTATTCCAGCAAATGATAAAAACATTACAATTACAAAAAATAAATTCTTCATATTAAAATAGGTATTTAAGTTCGGCTAAGTTAGTAATTTGATTAACATCTTTTGAAACATCAATTTTTTCTGAATTAAAAAAAATAGATTGTATTCCAAAGTTAATGGCTCCAGCCACATCGGCGTCTAAACAATCTCCAATCATTACACTTTCTTCTTTTTCTGCAGAAGCTTTTGACAAAGCATGCTCAAAAATCCCCGAATGTGGTTTTTTTACTCCAGCCATTTCAGAATTAGTCACTGTCTCAAAAAAATGATGTATTCCTGAATTGTTAAGCTTTTTAAATTGTACTTCGGCAAAACCATTCGTTATAATGTGTAATTTATATTTTTTATGAAGATACTCAAGCGTTTCCACACAACCCTCAAACAAATGATTGCTATTGGGCAAGTTCAAAATATAATCATCGGAGATTTTATCAATCAAAGCATCTGAAACTGAAACATTCAAAGCATCAAACGAATCCTTAAGTCTTCTATACCTTAATTCATCATGCGTCATGAGATTATTTTGATACAATTTCCAACAAGCTTGATTTATAGGTGCATAAACCGAAACAAACTTTTCAATATTAATTTCTGGTAAAACTTCTGAAAAAACTACTTCGAAAGCCTTCTCTGAATTTTTATCAAAATCCCAAAGTGTATGATCTAAATCAAAAAATATATGGCTGATTTTTGAATACATAATTTAATTCCCTTTAACAATTACAGCATCTTCAATATTATACATCCAGTTGTCAGGGTCATTTTCATTCACTTTCATGATTCCTTCCAATGTTACATATTGATCTGTACGCAATTTTAATTTTCCTGCTTTAAACTTAATCCCCATAATGGTCTCTGGTCCTGCTTTCCCACAAAAAAAACAAGATGCAAACACGTTTTTACTCAATGCATAATTAACATTGTCTATAGGTACAATGAAGCCCGACATAAAAATGCGTTTGTTATGGTACTTTTTGACTTCGGGGCTAATTACAGGAAAATCAATGTTTCCATAATCTTTATGCTGTTTTTTTACAAATTTAATTTGTCCTAGTTTCTTCCAACTTAATGTATCTGAAACTACAGTTTTTTGAGTTTTCTCTTTTAAAAATTCTGATTTTTGAAATCCAAATAAGGCAAAAGCCAATACAACTATTTCAATTTTTATTTTATCCATTTGCTAATGTTTTTGATATATTCATTCGGTATGCTCTGATTGCCGGAATTAAAGCCGCAACAACACCAACCAATAATGTAATCATAAAAAGACAACTTTCTTTATCCCAAATTATTTCAATTGGATTAAATTCCATTTTAAAATCTTCTGCTGCAGCGCTAGAAAGCCATCGTAATACAACTCTTCCAATAATTGTTCCAAAAAAATAACCTACTGCGCACAAAAATAAACTTTCTGAAATCACTAAGGAAAGAATTTGAATACGTGAAGCTCCATGCAAACGCATTAAAGCAAACTCATATTCCTTTTCTTTTAACCGATTAAATAAAGCAATAAATATACTTACTCCAGAAATAAGCATAATACCGTAAGCCATATATTCAAGAGTTTTTAATCCGATTCCAAATAGCGTAAACAAGCGATTGATCTCAATAGCAGGTGAAGCAGCTTGCATTTTTGTATTTTGGACAATGATTCTTGGCCAAGTTACAATTCCCATCTTATTTCGAAATTTCAGTAATACAGAGGTGATTTCTTTTGGTTCTTCCTGAATTTCTTCAGATTCCTCATGAGAATGACCATGCATAGCCCAAACACTTTCAATGTTACTTAAAATCAAATTATCAATAACTCTTCCAGTTCTTGAACTTATACCTACTACTAAATATTGAAACTCTTCATGTTGCTCTCCTTCTTTAGCATCACCATGCGTTCCATTAAACTTATCCCCAACTTTCAAATTAAGTTTCGTAGCCACACTATGTCCTACAACAACTTCAAATTCTTTTTTAAAGATTTTTCCTTTTTCAATTTTTGCATTAAATTTTTGCAAATAATCTGGTGTTGTTCCAACGATTTTATACCCTAAATAATTATCTCCGTAAGCCAATGGAATTGCTGATTTTATAAAAGGATGACGCATCCATACTCTTGCTGAATCATAATTTATGTTTCCCGTTGGCGCATCAACCTGATAGACCGAAGACAATATCAATTGCAACGGACTTCCTTGCGCTCCTAAAACCAAATCGATATTATCTGCATTGCTTGAAAATTGTTCTTCAAATTGTTTTTGCAGCAAAATCAACAAAGTAATAATTGCTACACTTGACGAGAGCAACAATACACTCAACAAAGTATTGAGAGGTTTAAACCATATATTTCTCCATGCTAGCTTTGCAATCATGACAATAATATTTGGTTACTAAAACGTTGTTTTAATCTAGAATCATGAGTAACAATAACTAAAGCTGTATTGTACTCTTTAGCTAAATTCTCTAGTAAATCAGCTACTTTTATTGTATTAGCATCATCCAAACTGGAAGTAGGTTCGTCTGCTAATAAAACTTTTGGATTATTAATTAAAGCTCTAGCAATAGAAACTCTTTGCTGCTGCCCCACACTCAATTGTGAAGGCAATTTATTCAAATGTTTTTCAAGATGCAGATGTTCTAAAAGTGATTTAGCCTTTTGCTTTTCTTTTTTTCCAGTCGCAAGCCAAGACGCAAGCATTATATTCTCTAAAACTGAAATAGATTCAACAAAATGATTTTGTTGTAAAACAACACCTATATTTTTACCTCTAAAAACATCCATTTGTTTTTCAGAAAATGGACTAATTTTGATTCCGTCAAAAATAACTTCTCCAGAAGATGGTTTTAACAATCCGCCCAAAAGGTGTAATAAGGTAGTTTTCCCTACTCCTGAATTCCCTGTAATCAAAACAGATTCAGAAGCATTGCAAATAATATCAGGAAACGTAAAATGTGTTTCGCTCCCGTAGGAAAAAGAAAGATTTTTAGTTACAATCATTTTTATAGTATGCCTTCATCGGCGAAGCTAAAATAACTCTTTTCGGTGACAATAACGTGATCAAGAACTACAATATCGAGATGCTTACCCGCCTCTTTTATTTTTTTGGTTATTTGATTATCGGCTTCACTAGCTTGCAATTTTCCAGATGGATGGTTATGTATCAAAATGATATTAGTCGCAAAATGCTCAAATGCAGTTTTAAAAATCAATCGTGAATCTACAACTGTTCCAGTAATTCCTCCTTTACTGATTTGTGTTTTGTAAATAACTTTGTTTGAATTATTAAGGTATAATACCCAAAATTCTTCGTGAGGGAGTTCTCCAACAATAGGTTGCATAATCTCAAAAACAGCTTTACTAGACGTTATTTTTTTCAATTCAGATGTAGGCTCACTTTGTCTTCGTTTTCCTAACTCTAAAGCAGCTGCTATAGAAATGGCTTTAGCCTCACCTATTCCTTTAAATTGCATTAGCTGTTGCACTGAAAGTTTTCCGAGTTGGTTAAGATTATTATTGGCTGATGCTAAAATACGCTGACACAATTGGACAGCACTCTCATTACGAGATCCTGAACCAATAAGAATAGCTAATAATTCAGAATCGGAAAGAGTGGTTTTTCCCTTAAGAAGAAATTTTTCACGCGGGCGGTCATCTTCGGCCCACTGATTGATTGGCGTATACATACTTTTTTGGCTTAAAATTTGATACAAAATAACAAAAATATATTTACCATACATAAAACTCATTTTCATCAAAACTAATTCTATGTACAAACATTTTATATTAATCTTTGGAAGCTTATTCATGGGCTGTAAAAACCATGATTCTGTTGCACAAACTCAGAATTCTCCAGTAATCAATACATCTATTAAAAAAATAGTCAATCCCAACTCATTTGCCGAAAAGCTATCAAATGCAGCACTATCAATAATTGACCCTAACGTTGTTTACACTCCAAACTATGTTGGAATAACATATCCAAACGGAGATGTACCCCAAAAAACTGGAGTTTGTACAGATGTCGTTATTAGAGCGTACAGAAAATTAAATATCGATTTACAAAAAGAAGTTCATGAAGATATGGTATCTAATTTCAACTTATATCCTAATCTCAAAAAATGGGGATTAAAAACAACCGACACAAACATTGATCACAGAAGAGTTCCTAATTTGGAAGTCTTTTTTGAGAGAAAAGGAAACAAATTACCCGTTTCACAAAATCCTGATGATTATGAAACGGGTGATATTGTAACTTGGATGATAAATGATAAATTACCACATATTGGGATTATTACACATCTTAAATCAGAAGATGGTAAAAGACCTATGATTGTTCACAATGTTGGAAGCGGACAAGTTTTGGCTGATTGTCTTTTTAGTTATGATATTGTTGGTCATTTTAAGTATGAAAAGTGATTATTGAATTAATCCTTTCACCTCTTCAAAATCTAATCCACCATAATTCCCTGAACTCATTAAAAGTAATGCCGAATCATTTAAATCAGCACTGAATAAAAACTGTTTGAATTCGGCAGGATTAGTATAAATTACCAAATTATCACGTTTAAACGCTTTGGCAATTTGCTCATAAGTCACTTCTTCTAATTGTTTAATCTTAACTGCATCTGGAGAATAGAAGACCACAGCAACATCTGCATAATCTAATGCTCCTTCGTACTCTTTTAAAAATTCAGCATTTAAACTACTGTAAGTATGTAATTCTAAACAAGCTACTAGTGTACGGTCAGGATATTGTTCCTTAACAGCCTTTGTAGTAGCTGCTACTTTACTTGGCGAATGCGCAAAATCTTTGTAAGCTACTTTGTTAGCACTCACAGCAATTTTTTCCAATCTCTTAGAAGCTCCTTTGAAACTAGCAATCGCCTCATAGAAATCGGCTTCGTCGATTCCCATATTTTGACAAATCCATTTTGCACCAGCCAAATTATTTAGATTATGTGCACCAAAAACCTCAATTGGCATAGGACCTTCTGGTGTTTCCAATAATGTTACACCTTTTTGAACCGTGTATTCTGGCGTATGATAAGGTATTTTACGAATAGGATTTTCGGCTTTTTCAGCTACACGTTTCACTTCAGGATCATTTTCATTGTAAACCAAAATTCCACCATTAGTAATCTTCTGAATAAAAATTTCAAACTGCTCAATATAATTTTCATACGTAGGAAACACATTGATATGGTCCCAAGCAATTCCCGAAATCAAAGCAATATTTGGTTGGTACAAGTGAAATTTAGGCCTTCTATCCATTGGTGAAGACAAGTACTCATCTCCTTCTAAAACAATAAAATCATTCTTTTCTGTAAGATGAACCATAGTGTCAAACCCCTCTAATTGCGCTCCTACCATGTAGTCAACTTCTACATTATGATAATGCATTACGTGAAGAATCATAGAGGTTATGGTTGTTTTACCATGTGAGCCTCCTATAACGACACGTGTTTTATTTTTTGATTGCTCGTATAAAAATTCAGGATACGAATAAATTTTAAGACCTAATTCTTGTGCTTTTAACAATTCAGGATTATCAGCTTTTGCATGCATTCCTAAAATAACAGCTTCGATATCAGCAGTAATTTTTTCAGGAAACCAACCCATTTCAACAGGCAATAAACCTTTTTTTTCTAATCGTGATTTTGACGGTTCAAAAATGGCATCGTCACTACCTGTAACTTTATATCCTTTACTATGTAAGGCTAATGCCAAATTGTGCATGGCAGCTCCGCCAATAGCTATGAAGTGAGTTCTCATTATTTAGTTTCTATAATCAATTTAACTTTTCTATGCACTGTGCTTAAGTATCTTCAAATATAAGTCATAAAGTTTAAAATAAACACAACTTTAAAAATGAGCCTTTCGGTTGATTGACAAGGATTTAAACATAAAATACTTTTACATTATAAAAACCAAGCAAATGTTTTTATCCTTAATAATTGTCATGACAAACAAAAAAAACTAAAAATGAAATCAATTACTTACATTTTATTCTTAACCACTAGTCAGATTAATTATGGCCAGCAAGCAATAGTTTGCAGTGGTGGTTCTTCGAGCAGTTCTAATGGAAAGCTATCGTATAGCATTGGACTAATCGATTATAAATCTGTTGACTCTCAATCAGAAAAAATTACATGCGGTATTCAGCAACCTTTTGAAATTTATAAAAACTCAACAAAAAAAGTTGAAGTGAATAATGAATTTAATGCTATTGTTTACCCAAATAATTTTAATGAAGCTATTCAAATTTATTTCACAGAAGAAATAAAAACGCCTATTAAGTATGAGCTTTTTAATTTAAATGGTTCTAAGATAAAAGAAGGTGAAATTATGGAATCTCAGACAATCATAAATCTATCATTTCTAACAAAGGATCTTTACTTCTTAAAACTTTATAATGATATAGGCTCTAAAACCTTTAAACTAATTAAAAACTAACAACATGAGAAAAAATATTTTAAAACAAGTATTACTAACCCTAATCTTGATTATTAGTACAAGAATGATAGCTCAAACACCTCAAAAAATGAGTTTTCAAGCTATTGGGAGAGACATAAACAATAATTTATTAATAAACCAAAATATTGGAATTAGAGTTGCGATTTTAAAAAGTCAAGCTAATGGTCCTGAAGTATATTCAGAAGAACATACTACAACTACTAATGACAATGGATTATTTACTATCGAAATTGGCACTGGTAATAATAATTCTGCACATTTTGCAGATATTGAATGGGGTGAGAACGAATATTTTATTTTAACAGAGATTGATCCAAACGGAGGAAATACTTACACTATAAGTACCACTAGTCCTATAAACAGTGTTCCTTATGCATTACATGCTGCAAACGGTTACTGGAAAAAAGATGCTTATGGTATAATGTTTGAAAAAAGAATTCGTATTGCCGATACTAATAGCAAAGCACTGTCTATTGGAGGTAATGGAGATGTAGAAGTAGATGCTCCTGGAATACAAGCTGGAAGATTTGTTATAAAACCAAATGGAAATATAGGAATAAATAATGCTTACCCTAGTCAAAAACTTGACATTAATGGTAAAATAAAAATTACGGATGGCACGCAAGGTTTCGGTAAAATCCTGACAAGTGATGCTAATGGTGTTGCTCGTTGGGAAAATGCACCAATATCTCCTTCAACTCCTTCATATTGGGCTTTAAATAGTAACGGAAGCATTACTAATTCTAATAGTGGCGGAAAAGTCGGAATTGGAACAAACAATCCAACTGCGCCATTATCCTTTCCTCCTACTTTAGAAAAGAAAATTACTCTTTATCCAGGAGCTACAGGAGATGTTGGCTTTGCTGTAACAGGGAATCGCTTACAAATATATAGTGATCATCCCTATACTGATGTTGCTATTGGCTATGACGACAGGAGTATTGGCTTTCAAGAAAAATTTGCTGTCAAAGCAAATGGAAATATTGGTGTAAATAGAAATGTGGGAACTGCAGGAGATGTACTCACAAGTGGTGGTGAATATTCACCTGCTAGATGGGAGTCAAATTATAAATTCACCATAGGACCTACAGATAATAGAGCTATTGTAAGTTCTGTTACTCCTAACTTTTCAAATCCTCAAAAAAGCTTTCAAAATATAAACATAACGACTCCTTCAACACTACTTTTGTCTGTTAATTATGATTACACATTGGTTGGATGTGGTATTGGAAGTATAAATTGTACTACAGCAGGAATTATAACCATAACTTTATTTAAAACAGGAGGCACAAGTAGAATAGTTAAAAGTATACCATTTTTTGAAGTCAAAAACGGCTTAAGAATGTTTAATAGCCTGTCTAATATCCCTATAAACATTAACGAGACAGGAAATTTCACTGTTCACATTGAGATAACTAGAGGAAATGCCGAAACAAATTCTTTTTCTGCAGCAATTAGTGAATGCTCATTACTATTACTACCAAATAGTCGTAGATTATAAATTTAATAAGGACAAACAAGAATGTATACTATTTGTTTGTCCTTTTAAATTCCTCTGCCTTTGCTTTATTTTTAAGCTTGTTTAAGTATAAATCATATAATTTTTCGAAAGTGGTTTTTGATTGTCCTATTTCATGTGCTTTTTTGTAATTAATTTCAGCTTTATCATAACGTTCAAAATAGACGTCAATATATCCTTTTGCCAAATATCCATCTACTTTTGAAAGTTGCATCAATTCATTTGCATATCGCAACGCTTTGCTCTCGCTCCCGCCAATAATTCCTGGTAGTTCTACATATAAAACAACTAGAGCCCATCTTGAATTTATATGTTTAGAATCTAATTTTGTTGCTTTAATAAAAGCGCCCTCAACATCATCTAGCAACATTAACGCTTTCATTTTACTAGATGTTTTAGCTTTCATTCCTAACGAACCTCCATACCTAAACCAATACTCGGCATTTGTTGGGTAAGCATTTTTAAGTATCGTTGAATATTTTATGGCATCATCCCAATTTTTATTATGATAGGCTATTTCGCCCAATTGATCAATTGCTTTATAATTTTTTGGATTTTCTGAAATACATTTCTGAAGTAAGGCTTGTGCTTCAACATATTTTTTCTGTTTGAAAAGTATCTCGCCATTTTCACAATTGGATTGTGACCAAAGAGATATTGTGCCAAATAAAAAAGTGCTTAAGAAATATTTCATCTTTCAAAAATATAAAAAAATTGTTTGCATTAGGGATGGAAGCAAGCTACCATGTAGCGCGAACAGCCCGACATTTTTGTTGACTGAGGTTCTCGAAGTTAACAAAAAGGGAATGCCCAAAAATAAATAATCCGAACTCATTGCTGAATTCGGATTATATTTTTACGTGTTAATCAGTATTATTGTTTAACTAATGTCATTTCATCTACAATATGCTTAGCACCTGAGAAATTTTCGATTACCCAAAGTACATAACGAATATCAACGTTAATTGTTCTTTGAAGGTTTTTGTCGAAAATTACGTCTCCCGCCATTGCTTCGATATTTCCGTCGAAAGCTAGACCAATTAGCTCACCTTTTCCATTTAATACTGGAGAACCTGAATTACCACCAGTAATATCATTATCAGTTAAGAAGTTTACGTGTAATGAACCATCTTTGTCTGCATAACGACCAAAATCTTTGTTCTTGTTCATTTCAAGAACTCTCTCTGGTAAATCAAATTCAGCATCGCCTTTTTTGTATTTTTTTACTTGACCAGCTAAAGTAGTATAGTTGTTGATTTTTGCATCGTTACGCTTATCAGCAGGCAATGAACGAACTTTTCCGTAAGTTAAACGCAACGTTGAGTTAGCATCTGGGTATTTGATTGTTCCAATTTTAGACTCACGTAATCCTTCAACCAATTTACGGAAAGCAGCTCCATAATCGTTTTGTGCTTTTGCAATTTCGTCTGATTTAGAACCAAAATGTGTAATTAAATCATTAGACAATTTAAATAATGGGTCGTTTGTAATTAATGCTTCGTTTGGCACTTCTAAGAAAGCTTTAACTCTATCTTTTGATGAAAGTAAACTTAAATCGAAAGCAGCATTAACATATTTAGAGAAATCATTATTATTTGCTTTTCCTAATTCAGCAACAGCAGGTGCAATGTTGTATCCTGTAGATTTTGTAGCATATAAATTTAACTCAGCTGCAAGAATATCTTTTTCAGCAGGAATGTGAACTTCTTTAAAGAACTCATCTGCCATTTCAGAAATAGCTGGTGCCATTTGACCACGTTTAGCAGCGTCTGCTTTAGCGTAATTTTCTAATTGTTTTCCTAAAGTTCTTGCAATAGCTCCATAAGCACTATTTCTAAAAATCATGTTTAGATAGTTATCATGGCGTGATTTTTCGTTAGTTAACTTATAGAAGTTATTAATTGTAGCAACTACGTTTCCATATTTTGCTTTGTTTTCTTGTTTGTTAGCCCATGTATTGAATTTTGCTTCTTGAGCTGCTTTTGTTTTTGCAGTTCCAAATTTTGTTAAAGCATCAATCATACCTTGACGGTTTTTCCAGTAGTTAGCAACACCAGCAAATTTTGAAGCATATACTAAGTTCAAAGCATCGCTTTGTACCATATATTTTTTCATTTGGTCCATACCTACTTTTGAACCTTCAACCCATGCAGGGTAAGCAAATTTTACGTTTTGCTCGATTCCAGCAGCTGGCATCCAACGATTTGTACGACCAGGATATCCTAAAATCATAGCATAATCGTTTTCTTTAACACCTCCAATGTTTACTGGTAAGTAATGTTTAGGTTTTAAAGGCACGTTGTTTTGAGAATATTCTGCAGGATTTCCATTAGCATCTCCATACACACGGAACATTGAGAAATCTGCAGTATGACGAGGCCACTCCCAGTTGTCTGTATCTCCACCAAACTTACCTAAGCTTTCTGGTGGTGTTCCTACTAAACGAACGTCTTTATAATCTTGGTAAACAAAGTAGTAGTATTCATTTCCTTGAAAAAATGAACGTACAGATACTGTATATTTTCCTCCTTCGTTGTTTTCCTTTTCGATTTTAGCAATTTCAGCATTGATTGCTTTTTCACGCTCTGCTTCTGTCATTTTATCATTTACAACTGCTAAAATTCTTTTTGAACAGTCGTCCATACGAACAAAGAAACGAACAAATAAACTTGAAGGTTTAATTTCATCCTTTCTGTCTTTTGCCCAAAAACCGTTTTTTAAGTGATTTTTCTCAGCAGTAGATAACTCAGCAATTGCATCATATCCACAGTGGTGGTTTGTTAACACCAATCCATCTTTAGAAATAATTTCTGCAGTACAACCTCCATTAAACTGAACGATTGCATCTTTTAAACTATGGTGGTTAATGCTGTAAATTTCTTCAGCTGTTAACTGTAAACCCATTTTTTGCATATCTCTGTGATTTAAACGCTCAATGAACATTAAGAACCACATACCTTCATCAGCCTTAACACTCATTGGCACAAGTGTAATAGCCGCGATTAGAGATAAAAGTAATTTTTTCATAACATAATTTATTTTTAGTGATGCGAATATACCCTTTTTTGATAATTGCCTAAAACATAAGGAAAAAGAAAACCTTTTTATTAAGAAAAATTTAACTTTTAAAAACAATTACATGATAAAATAAAAAAATCCCTCAATATGAGGGATTTTTTACGATTCTAATTCTGTATTTAACATTTGCCATAGTTTGTCTTTTAATTCAGTAAGGCCTTGTTGTGCTACTGATGAAATAAACATGTAAGGCACACCTTTTAATTCTTTATCTAATTGCTTTTTCATCTCTGCTTTTAACTCATCATCAAGCATGTCACATTTAGAAATTACAAGCAATCTATCCTTATCTAACATTTCAGGATTGTATCTTCTCAACTCATCCAAAAGAATGTCATACTCCTTTTTTATGTCTTTAGCATCAGCGGGAACTAAAAACAAAAGTGTTGAATTCCTCTCAATATGACGTAAGAAATAATGTCCCAAACCTTTTCCTTCAGCTGCTCCTTCGATAATCCCAGGGATATCTGCAATTACAAATGATTGAAAATCACGGTAAGCAACAATTCCTAAGTTAGGCTTTAATGTTGTAAAAGGATAATCAGCAATTTTAGGTTTTGCAGAAGTTAAGACTGATAACAGGGTAGACTTACCTGCATTAGGGAAACCTACAAGACCAACATCGGCTAAAACTTTAAGTTCTAAAACAATATCAGCTTCTATAGGAGGCATTCCTGGTTGTGCATATCGAGGAGTTTGATTAGTCGAAGTTCTAAAATGCCAGTTTCCTAATCCACCTTTTCCCCCTTGTACCAAAATTATTTCCTCTCCATCTTCTGTAATTTCAAATAAAACTTCGTCAGTATCTTTATCTTTTACAACAGTCCCTAGAGGTACTTCTAGATATTTATCTTCACCATCGTGACCAGTACTTCTTGAACTACCACCATCGCCACCATGACCAGCTTTTACGTGCTTGGTAAATTTTAAATGAAAGAGTGTCCAAAGATTTTTATTTCCTTTTACAATAACATGTCCACCACGACCACCATCTCCTCCATCTGGTCCACCTTTTTCGATAAACTTCTCTCTATGTAGATGCGATGAACCTTTTCCACCTTTTCCAGATGAAACATATATTTTTACGTAATCTACAAAGTTACCCTCAGTCATTTTATATTCCTCCTAATTATTAATGATTCAAATTTAAAAATACCTGACAGCCACTGGTTGTCCTCCTCTTAATATCAAATCTTCAGTCATTTTCTAAGCTTTCAGCATCAAGTATTCAGAAAATTGTTGTCTAAATACTGATTACTGTAAACTATTTTTAATTTATCTCTTTCAATGAACGAACCAAGACTTTGTCAATTTTAATTCCGTCCATATCCATAACTTCTAATTCCATTTTATTCCAAATCAACTTCTCTCCTACTTTAGGAATATATGATAATTCGGTCATGATTAATCCACTTACTGTAGTAACGTCATAATCATTGATTAAATCATCCATATCAAAGTATGTTAAGAAATCGTGCAATGAATAGTGACCATCCACTAACCAACTTCCATCTTCTCTAGCAATCAATTGAAATTCTTCTTCATAAAACTCAGCTGCATCTCCTACCAAAGCTTCTAAAATATCATTTAGAGTAATTATCCCTTGCACTACTCCATATTCATCAGTAACCAAAGCATAATGCACTTTTGTTTTTTTGAATATTTCCAGCGCTTTATAAGCTGATGTATGTTCGATAAAATAAACTGGTTCTTTGCAGATTGATCTTAAATCGAACTGATTTTTCTTTTCAAAATTGGTAAACAAATCTTTAAGAAAAACAACGCCAACCACATTATCTAAATTATCCTCACAAACTGGATAAATCGAATGCAACTCTTCTAAAACCTGTGATTTTATAGTTTCTAAATCATCCTCTAAAGACAAATACATTACCGATTTACGATGACTCATCAAAGAGTTAATTTTTCTATCTCCAATATGGAAAACCCTTTCCACAATGTCTTGTTCTATTTCCTGAACTTCTCCACCTTCGGTTCCTTCTTTTATAATGGCTTTGATTTCTTCTTCAGTAACTTTACCATCCGCCGTTGGTTTTATTTTAAAAACATCTAAAATAAACTCAGTCGAAACTGTTAGCAACCAAATAAAAGGAGCAGTAACAATTGAAACAACTTTCATTGGAACTGCTACTGCTTTAGCGATAGTTTCAGGATAATTTAAACCAATTCTCTTTGGTAATAATTCTCCCAACACCAATGAAAAGAAAGTCAAAATCACAACAACTGTACCTACTGATAAAGAGTTTGAATAAGGTTTTGTAAGCGCAAATCCTTCGAAGAAAATGCGAACATTTTCGGTTACTTTTTCTCCAGAATAAATACCTGTCAAAATACCAATAAGTGTTATTCCTATCTGAACAGTAGACAAAAACTTATTGGGTGAATTTGCTAATTCTAAAGCTGTTTTCGCACTCGTATTGCCTTTTTTGGCAGCGGTTTCTAACCGGTTCTTTCTTGCTGATATGAGTGCGATTTCTGACATGGAAAAAATTCCATTAAGTAAAATCAGCAAGAAGATTATGACTATTTCCAAATTTTAAAAATTTAGTTACAAATTATCTATTACAGTACTTAATCTTTCGGTAATTTCTGTAATAGATCCAATACCGTTTACGGCATAAAATTTATTTTGTTCTTTATAATAATTCATCAAAGGAGCTGTTTTTTCATTATACTCCTGATAACGATTACGAATTTTTTCTTCATCTTGATCATCAGGTCTTCCAGAAGTTTTTCCTCTTTCTAAAAGTCTCTGTACCAAAACCTCATCATCAGCCTCAAGTGCTATAGTAGCAGTTATAGATTGATTTTTAGTTTCTAAAAAAGAATCCAAAGCTTCAGCCTGGGAAATAGTTCTTGGAAATCCATCAAACAAAAAACCAGCAGAATCAGGGTTTTTATCAACCTCACTTTGTAACATTTGAATGGTAACAGCATCTGGCACTAAATCCCCTTTGTCCATATAGGTTTTAGCTAATTTACCTAAATCTGTATCATTTTTGATATTGTATCTAAAGATATCTCCTGTTGACAAATGTGTCAAATTGTACTTCCCTTTTAAAAATTCGGCTTGGGTTCCTTTACCTGCCCCAGGTTTTCCGAACAAAACTATGTTAATCATTAAATTAGAAATTTATAAATGTGTTGTGTGTTACTTTAACTGATATACTTCTGAAAGGTTTCTACCTAAACCATCATAATCCAATCCAAAACCTACAATGAACTTATTTTCAATTTCGATACCAATATAATCAATTTTGATATCTTTTTTGTATGCTTCTGGCTTTAAAAACAGGGTAGCAAATTTTAATTGTTTTAGATTTTTATCTGCAAACAACTTATGAAGTTCTTCGATTGTATTTCCTGTATCAACAATATCCTCAATAATCACGACACTTCTTCCAGTTAAATCTTGGTTTAAACCTATTAACTGTTTTACTTCGTGAGTAGTTTCCATACCATCGTATGAAGCCATTTTTATAAAGCTCAATTCACAAGGATTTTTATAATGTTTCATAAAATCTGAAACAACCATAAATGCCCCGTTCAAAACACCTATAAAAACAGGCACTTCTTCTTGAAAATCTTTCGAAATTTGTTTTGCCATTTTGGCAATTGCGCTATCTAGTTCATCTGCAGAAATAAAAGGCACAAAATGCTTATCGTGAAGCTGAATTTCCATTTTTAAATTTAAAATAAAGGGCAAAGATAACAAAAGAGTTCAGTATCAGGAAAATTATTTATTTTTGAAATGATGGATTCTGAATTTTACAAACAAATTGAAAAAAGTACTGCTCACAGAAAAAGCAGAGAAGACAATCGCGATTTTATTTACAAAAACCCCGATTTTTTAAATGAATTAACTGTAATTGCTTTTAATATAAAAGACAAAAACCATCATAAAGCGTGGTGGATTTTAGAATTAATTTTTGAAGAAAACCTCCATTTCATCAATCCTTATATAGATACTTTTTGCAAAATAATATCTCAGTTAAAAGAAGACCCTGCTAAAAGGCCAGCGTCTAAAATTTGTCTCTTTTTATCAGATCCAAAAAAATACAATCTTAATGAAAACCAAGAAACAGTAATTATTGAGACTTGTCTCGACTGGCTTATAAGAGATGAAAAAGTCGCTGCTAAAGCCTATTCTATACGTGCCTTGTATAATCTAGGAAAAAAACACGATTGGATTCATCCTGAATTACTTCAAATTATTCAGCAAGATTTTGCGCATCATTCTGCTGCATATAAAGCCGTAGCTAAAGAAATTTTGAGAAGAATGAAACATTAAAATTATTGTTTTCCACTTTTTTTAAAAGCATTATATTTGCGCAACACACAACACTACAACTACATGAATTATTTTTCTTCCGATTTCAAATTAGGAATCTTGGGTGGAGGTCAATTAGGCAAAATGTTGCTTAGCGAAACCCGAAAATTAGACATTCAAACTTACGTTTTAGATTCAAGCAAAGAAGCACCGTGTCAATTTGGCGCTACAAAATTCTTCTTAGGAAGCTTAATGGATTATGAGACTATTTATCAATTTGGAAAAATGGTCGATTTGCTAACCATTGAAATCGAAAACGTAAACCTTGATGCATTAGACACACTTGAAAGCGAAGGTTTAAAAATTTATCCTTCTCCTAAAACTTTACGTTTAATCCAGAATAAGGGAAGACAAAAAGATTTTTATACAGAAAACGAAATCCCTACATCAAAACATCAACGTTTTGTAGGTATCAATGAGTTAAAAAAAGCTATTGAAGATGATAAAGTTGAATTTCCTTTTGTTTGGAAATCAGCTCAATTTGGTTATGATGGAAACGGAGTAAAAATAGTTCGTTCAACCATTGATTTATTAGGATTGGATGATGTAGAATGCATTGCTGAAGACATGGTTCCTTTCAAAAATGAATTGGCCGTTATTGTATCAAGAAGTGTTTTTGGGGAAGTTAAAACCTATCCTGTTGTTGAAATGGAATTTCATCCAGAAGCCAATCAAGTAGAATACACAATTTGCCCAGCAAGAATAAGTGAAAAAGTTGCGCAAAAAGCGCAAAAAGTCGCTTTACAAGTTTCAGAAGCTTTTAATCATGTTGGCTTGTTAGCCGTAGAAATGTTCCAAACCGAAGACGATGAAATTTTGGTCAATGAAGTAGCACCACGTCCTCACAATTCGGGACATTACAGCATTGAGGCTAGTTATACTTCCCAGTTTGAGCAACACATCCGTTCTATTTTAAATCTGCCTTTAGGGAGTACAGATAGTAAAGTTGCCGGAATTATGGTAAATTTGGTTGGCGCAGAAGGATTTTCAGGTCCAGTCATTTATGAAAACATCGAAAAAATAATGGAAATTCCTGGTGTTACACCACATATTTATGGTAAGCGAGAAACAAGGCCTTTCCGTAAAATGGGTCACGTAACCATAATCAATGAAGATATGAAAGAAGCCCGTAAGATTGCTGAAGAGGTAAAAAATAGTATTAGAGTAATAAGTGTCCAGTAATTAAGTTTAACTGAATAGAAATAAAATACAAGATGAGATATATTATAATATTTTTATTGTTTAATTTATTCAGTTTCGGACAAAGTAAAATAAAAACATATAATGAACATATATCTTTTGCTAATAAAATTGAAGCAGAAACATTTGCAAAAGAAGACATTAAAAATAACAGCATCTTTATTTACTTAAAAATTGGCTGGGGTCCCATGGTTTATAATACTGATAAAGATTTTGAAACAAAATATAATATTCAGTTTAATGATGAAGGGTGTACAGGCTCAAAATTTTCAATCTATTATAATTTCATTATTTATGCACATTTATCTAAAAACTTTGGAAAAAAATGGGAAAAAGAAATTAGAAAAGATGTTATTGGCTTTAAAGAGTGGAAAAAGACAAATAAATAAACGAATAATCAATACATAATGAGTAAAGTAGCCATCGTAATGGGAAGTGTTTCAGACATGCCAGTCATGCAAGAAGCCATTGATATATTAAAACAATTTGGAATAGATACAGAAGTTGACATTGTTTCGGCTCACAGAACTCCAGAAAAATTATTTGATTTCAGTAAAAACGCACACAACAAAGGTATTTCTGTAATCATCGCTGGAGCTGGTGGTGCTGCTCATTTACCGGGAATGGTAGCCAGTATGAGTCCGCTTCCAGTAATTGGCGTACCCGTAAAATCGAGTAATTCTATTGATGGTTGGGATTCTGTATTATCAATTCTTCAAATGCCAGGAGGCGTACCTGTTGCAACTGTGGCACTAAACGGTGCTAAAAATGCTGGAATACTAGCCGCTCAAATCATTGGATCAAGCAATAAAACTGTTTTAGATAAAATTATTAATTATAAAGAAGGGTTAAAACAAGCCGTTTTAGACGCTTCTGCTAAATTAAATAAATAAAAAAGCTCCAGAATGTGGTATTTTGGAGCTTTTAAGTAACACAAACATAAATACTGATTGGGTTAAATCAATATCTAATCGATATATATAATTTTAAATATATTACTGATTTTCAGCTTCAAATATAGAACACCTTTCGATATACAACAAATAAAATCGACGAAATACACTTTGTTATGAATATTCTTATTAAACATTTTGACACTAAACACAACACAGCTCCTTTTTCACAAATTAAATTAAGTGACTATTTGCCTGCTGTAAAAGAAGGGATTTCAGAAACAAAAAAAGACATAGATGCAATTGTTAGTAATTCTGAAAAACCAACTTTTTCAAATACTATTGAAGCTCTCGAATTTAGTGGATCACAGCTAGATCGCATAACAACTATTTTCTTCAATTTGAATTCGGCAGAAACTAGTGATGAAATGCAAAAGTTAGCTCAGGAAATTTCTCCAATGCTGACCGAATTAGCCAATGACATAACATTGAATACTGATTTATTTCAACGAATCAAATCAGTTTATGACCAAAGAGAATCTTTAGACTTAACAACTGAACAATCAACTTTATTAGAAAAAAAATACAAAAGCTTTTCAAGAAACGGAGCTTTGCTTGCCGAAAATAAAAAATCACGATTGAGAGAGATCGATGCTGATTTAGCTAAACTGAAACTAACCTTCGGAGAAAATGTATTGGCTGAAACCAATAATTACGAATTACATATCACTAACGAAAGTGATTTAAAAGGGTTGCCTGAAGGAGTAATCGAAGCTGCGGCTTCATTAGCTAAGCAAAAAGAAAAAGAAGGCTGGATTTTTACTTTAGACATGCCTAGTTATTTACCTTTTGTTACATATGCTGATAATCGTGAATTACGTAAAGAAATTGCTATAGCATATGGTAAAAAAGCTTTCCAGAATAACGAATTTGACAATCAGAAAAACGTAAAAAAAATAGTTAATCTTCGTCATGAAAGAGCACAATTATTAGGTTACGAATCGCATGCTCATTTTGTTTTGGAAGAGCGTATGGCACAAAATCCTGATAAGGTAAAATCGTTCTTAAATGATTTACTAGCAAAAGCTAAACCTGCTGCCGAAAGAGAATTCAACCAATTGACTGCTTTCGCAAAAAGACTAGACAATCTAGACCAATTAGAAAAATGGGATGGTGCTTACTATTCTGAAAAATTGAAACAAGAATTATTCAATCTTGATGATGAAAAGTTAAAACCATATTTCAAACTACAAAACGTTCAAGAAGGTGCTTTTGAAGTAGCTAAACGATTATTCGGATTAACCTTTACAGAAGTATTTGACATTGACAAATACCATCAAGATGTACATACTTTTGAAGTAAATGATGCTGAAGGAAATCTTGTAGCCATCTTCTACTCTGATTTCTTCCCTAGAAAAGGAAAAAGGAATGGCGCTTGGATGACTTCTTTCAAACCACAATATATTAAAGAACAACACAACGAAAGACCACACGTTTCTATCGTTTGTAATTTCACAAAACCTACAGAAACCAAACCATCATTACTAACTTTTAATGAAGTGACAACTTTGTTCCATGAATTTGGCCATGCACTACACGGAATGTTAGCAAACACTACCTATCCTAGCCTTTCTGGGACTTCGGTATATTGGGATTTTGTAGAGTTGCCTAGCCAAGTAATGGAGAACTGGTGCTATGAGCCTGAAGCTTTAGCTATTTTTGCCAAACATTATGAAACTGGCGAAATCATTCCGCAGGAATATGTTGACAAGATAAAAGAAAGTGCTTCTTTCCTTGAAGGCATGGCTACCCTACGCCAACTAAGTTTTGGCTTATTAGACATGGAATATCATGGAAAACCAGTCGTTGTTGAGAATGTAAAAACTTTCGAAAAAACAGCAATGGAAGCAACAGCTTTATATCCTGATGTGGCAGAAAACTGTATGAGTGTTTCTTTCTCTCATATTTTTCAAGGTGGATATTCTTCTGGATATTACAGTTACAAATGGGCCGAAGTTCTTGACGCAGATGCTTTTGCTTATTTTCAGGAAAGAGGAATCTTTAATAAAGAAGTAGCAACTAAATTTAAAGACAATGTACTTTCTCAAGGCGGAACCGATCATCCAATGACATTGTATAAAAAATTCAGAGGTCAGGAACCTAAACCAGAGGCCTTATTAAAGAGAGCGGGATTGATTTAGATATTTAGAAGCCGAAGTTTGATACTTCGGCTTTTCTTTTTAAACAAACTTTCATTTTTTTTTGAAAGTTTAAAAACTTTGTTATACATTTGCCTTATGACAATGAGCATTTCTAATGCGATTTGCATTTGACCATTAAAAAACAATATAAACGGCAAATGAAATTCAAAGAAGCAAAAAATAAATTCGTTCAAACCTGGGGAGCTTTAGGTTCACAATGGGGCATCAATAAAACCATGGCTCAAATTCATGCCCTACTTATGGTATCTAGCGAAGCGGTTTCTATGGAAGACATTATGGAAGAATTACAAATTTCTCGTGGTAATGCCAGTATGAATTTACGTGCTTTGATGGATTGGGGTATTGTTTACAAAGAATTTAAGGCTGGTGAACGTCGTGAATTTTTTACTGCCGAAAAAGATTTAGATGAATTAGCTGTAAAAATTTCAAGAGAACGTAGTAAAAGAGAAATTAAACCTGCATTAAAAGTGCTTAAGGAAGTATCTTCTATAGATGCCTCATCTTCTTCAGAAGAAAAACATTTTGTAGATCAAACTACTAAATTGTATGATTTCGTTTTAAAAGCAGATAATGTTTTGGATAAAATGACAGAATACAAAGACAACTGGTTGGCTCAAATTTTAATTAAATTCATGAAATAAAAAATTTTAATTTAAACTTTCATTTTTTTCTGAAAGTTTAATAAATACAAACATTATGATAACACCTTCGTTTAAAGTCGTTCAAATTATTAATATTATTGCCTTGCTATTTCTAGTTCTTGGAGCATATGGAATAGCTGCAACAGGAATTTTCCAAGTAATTGCTGCTTTATGCTTTTTAATACTCTTTCCTAGCAATAAGCTGATATACATCTATTTTGCTTTAGTGATTCTGTTTTTCTTGTTCTGGGACGGCACATTCAACCTACTGTTCTCTATTCCAATTTTTCTCATATTCTTCTTAACCTTCATCATCTATAAGCAGAAATGGAAGCTAAAAGAAGAAAATAAAACACCTATTACAGAATTTAAAAACTAAAAAAATGAGCTTTTTAACCGCACAATGGAAAAACTTGATTATGGCAAACTATGTCATCAATCCTGAAAATTTAAAAAAGTACATTCCAGCTGGAACAGAGTTCGATATATGGAATGGCAAATGTTATGTGAGTTTGGTAGGTTTTCTTTTCAGAGATACCAGAGTATTGGGCTTTAGAATACCAAAGCATACCGATTTTGAAGAAGTCAATCTGCGCTTTTATGTTAAACGATTTGAAAACGGGCAATGGAAAAGAGGTGTAGTATTCATTCAGGAAATTGTTCCCAAAAGCATGATAACTTTTGTAGCCAATACTTTCTACAAAGAAAACTACAGAACACTTTTCATGCAGCACCAAAATAAACTTGAAGCAGAGGTATTGAAAGTAAGTTACAGTTGGCAAAATCAGAAGAAAACAAACTATATAAGTGTTAATGCTTATGATTTTATTAGTCCGATAGAAGAAGGAAGCGAAGCCGAATTCATAATGGAGCATTATTTTGGGTATACAAAGTACAGCAAAGACGAAACGTACGAGTATGAGGTCAAACACCCAAAATGGAAACAATACTACATCAAAAATTATGAAATTGAGGTAGATTTTGAAAACACCTACGGAAAAGATTTCGCTTTTCTGAATAACTTAAAACCTACATCAGTTTTTCTGGCAGAAGGTTCTGAAATCAATGTTGAAAACAAACGAAAAATTATCTTATGAAAACACTACAAAATCAGACGATACTTTACGATGAAGATTGCCCACTTTGCCAAGCATACACATCTGCATTCATAAAAACAGGAATGCTTGATGAAAATGGCAGAAAACCTTATAATCAAATCTGTGAAAAGGAAGCAGAGTTTATAAATATAGAAAAAGCTGCCAACGAAATAGCTTTAGTTGATCACAGCAACAAAACAGTTCTTTACGGAATAGATAGTTTGCTAAAAATCATAGGAACTTCATTTCCAATCATAGAAAAAATAGGAAAAATACCTCCTGTAAATTATTTACTAAAAAAACTTTACTCTTTCATTTCTTACAACCGAAAAGTAATTATTCCAAATTCAAAAAAAGTAGAAACAAAATTAAAATGTGAACCAACATTCAATTTAAAATATAGAATTCTATATATCCTTTTTTCTATTTGTATCACTACAATAGTACTTTTTAAATGTTCAGCAATACTTCCTTATATCCCAAAAAGCAATTACACAAGAGAATTAGCAATGGCAAGCGGACAAATTGTTTTTCAATATTGTTTCCTATTCAACAAAGATTTGAAAACAATTATAAATTATTTAGGTAATTTAATGACTGTTTCACTATACGGTTGCTTGTTACTAACACCTTTGTTAGTAATAAATCAATTTACTGATATTACAGCAAGAGTTGCACTTGCTTGGTTTTTTGTGACTGTTTTATTAATCTTTTTAGAACACATTCGCAGAATTGAAATTCTAAAACTTCCCAAATATTTAAGCTTCACTTGGGTACTTTACCACATAATAGCACTTTATTTAATCTTAAACTTTACATTATGAAAATAGTTATAGCCGCAGGTACAGGTTTCTTAGGACAAGTATTGGTAAATTATTTCAAAAAAAACTGCGAAGAAATAGTAGTACTTACTCGCGATAAAGAAAAACAGGAAGAAAACATCCGTTATTTACATTGGAATGCTAAAACCATGACTGGCTGGGAGGCAGTTCTTGAAGATACAGATATATTGATAAATCTAGCAGGTAAATCTGTAGATTGTCGCTATAACAAAGCCAACAAGAGAGAAATTCTTTTATCGAGAATAAATAGTACTAAAATCCTGAACAAAGCCGTATTACAATGTAAAAATCCTCCCAAACACTGGTTAAATTCATCAACTGCTACTATATATCGTCATTCTGAAGACAAACAAATGGATGAATTTACTGGTGAAATAGGCAATGATTTTTCTATGAACGTAGCGCAAAGCTGGGAAAAAGCATTCTTCAAAACCGAGACACCCAATACAAAAAAAACTGCCTTACGTACTTCAATAGTCTTAGGTAAACAAGGCGGTGCTTTTCTGCCGCTCAAAAACTTAACCCAAATGGGATTTGGCGGTAAACAAGGCAATGGAAAACAGTTTGTGAGTTGGATTCATGAAGAAGATTTTGCCAGAGCATTGGCGTTTGTCATTGAAAAAGAAATCACCGGAGTTGTTAATATTGTATCTCCTACCCCAATCCAAAACAAAGATTTTATGAAAGCGTTACGTAAAACAATAAAAATACCCTTTGGAACTCCTGTTGGCAAACGCTTATTGGAATTTGGTGCCAAATTCATAGGAACAGAAACCGAACTCGTATTAAAAAGCCGAAATGTAATTCCGAAACGCTTACAAGAAAATGGATTTACTTTTAACTATACAAACCTTGAAGCTTCTTTCAAAAAATTACTTCAAAATGACTAAGCTATATTTTGAAACTGTAATCAATTCAGAAAAAGAAATTGTTTTCGATTTATCCAGAAATATTGATTTACATCAATCAAGCATGAAACACACTGAAGAAAAAGTAATTTCAGGTAAAGCATCAGGATTAATTGAATTAGGAGAAACTGTAACTTTCAAAGGAAAACATTTTGGATTTTATTTTATACATCAAAGCAAAATAACTGAGATGACATTCTACAAATCATTTACTGATGAAATGATAACCGGTTCTTTCAAATCATTTGTTCATCATCATCGATTTATAAGTAAATACAATTGCACATTGATGGTTGATGAAATAATTTACAAAACTCCTGGTGGGATTTTAGGCAAAATTTTCAACATGCTATTTTTAAAAAAGTACCTTAGACATTTGATTGAAAAAAGAAATTCAATAATAAAAAGCAAGACAGAAAAAACAAAGCGACTTAATTAAGCCGCTTTGAAATCCAATTATTATAAAAAAAACAACCTAAAAATTTAGACTCTTACAATTCCAATAACATACGGTGTACCCTTCAATGGTTGGAATATTTCAACAATAGCTTCCCACACTACTAATGCAGGCGGCATACTTGCTGTACATTTAAAGCGGTAATTTGTTCCAGCAACTACTTGAGTCGAAACTGTATTGGGTGTATATTTTACTCCCACGAAACCTTTCATTGCTTGTTCAAATACTGCTTTATCTTGAGCAGTTAATGGATGATAAGGAGACCATCCTCCTACGATAATCTCTTTTTCGTTTAATGTGTTAGTTGACATAGTTTAATTTGTTTAAGTGAGTTCTTACTCATATGGCTTTTCAGATTCCCGCCTTGTTTTTTAAAGTTGTGTCAAATTCAACTTCGACGTCAATGTAATATTACCAAACAAACTTAAAAGAAATCTAACAAACCTATCAGCGTATAAATACCTGATTTTAATTTACTAACAAAAAAAGCCACCTCATTGAGGTGGCTTAAAATAAAAATTTATTTGAATTAGTTTTTAACAACTCTAATAACTTGAGTAGTATTTTCTGAAGACAACTTAATTAAGTAAACTCCATCTGATAATCCAGACATGTTTACTTTTGTAGATGTTCCAGATTGACTTCTAACTGATACTAATTGTCCAACCGCATTATATACCTCAACTTTTGAAATATTTTGAGCGTAATCTATGTTCAAGACATCATGAACTGGATTAGGATAAAATTTAAACTTAGTTAAATCGAAACCATTAGTATTTAAAGCAGCTTGAACTAAAACTCCTAAACTCGCTGTACTTGGACAACCTGATACCGTTTGAGTTGCATAATACGTAGTATTATCTACCAAAGGAGTTGAAGAAGGTAAAGGATTAGTTGCTGAAGAAGCTTCAGATGCAGAAGCATACCATACAATATTGCTTCCAGTAACCACTAAATCTGCAAGTGTTTGACCAGCATTAAATGTTTGCGGAGATGTACCAGTAGGCGCAACAGTCGTAGTAACTGTTACTGAAACTGAAGCAGATTGAGTACATGTGTTTACTGAAGTTGCTGTAGCTGTATACGAAGTTGTACCAACTGTATTTGATTTAAAATAAACAGTAGAAGCATTAGTCCCTGTATAAGGTACCGTACCAGAAACGTCAGTATATAAATTTGTTGTTGGTGACCATGTAATTGGATTTGCAACATTACTTGTCCAATCAAACGTAGTGTTTAATCTCTTTAAACTTAAAGTACCAGTTGGATTAGACGCTACATAAGCATTAGAACTTGCAAAAGTAGTAGATGTAACCGATGTAATCGTTTTATTATCTGCTGTTGCTGTATAATAAGTACTTGAATTATTAGTAGAATCAGCCCCAGTACTTCTAATATCTAAAACAATATTTGAAACTCCGTCCCAATTATATGGTGTATTAAACGTAATCGTATTAACTCCCAATTGTTGAGAATAAGTAGCTGCAGCAAACACTTCAGAGAGACCTGATGTTACATAAGCTGTTAAAGTACTTGAAGCAGTAGTTCCCATATAAACTCTATAATCAGAAACACTTGTAGCAGACCCTATTGTTGTAATATTAAACTTAACTCCATTAATATTTCCTGCTTGTACACCTGCTGCATTCAATTCAGCTGCTGTAAATACCATTTGCATCCAATAATGCTCATATCTGTTATTAAATGCTGTTGGTTCTAATCCATTTTGAGTAGTTACAGTCGTATCAGCACCTATTGTGTTAGAACCTGAAGCTACACTTGCCCCTCCTGAAGAGGTCAAAGCTTGCACAACTCCTTCACAAACAGTAACAGGAGATGGAGAAATACTAATTGCTGTTGGCAGTGGATTAACCGTTACCGTAACAGTTGTAGAAGTTGAACACAAACTACCTGAACTTTGTGATGCTGTTAGAGTATAAGTAGTTGTTGCACTTGGATTGAAAACCCAACCCGAAGTTGAATTTCCTGTTACATTTGTAGCTGGTGACCATACATAAGTATCATAATCTGCACCTCCTGTTGTCAATGTTACCGCAGAGGAACTAGTACCATTACAAATTGAAACTGTAGATGTACTTAATGTTAATGTAGGAGGCGTATTTACTGTAGCTGTTACAGAAACTCTTGGTGATGAACAAACAATCTGACCTGAAAATTGAACATTAAATCTATTTGTAGATAAAGTATTATTGAGTGTTGAGTTATTATATGAATACAAAACGGTATTACCTGTTGTAGCTGTATAATAGGTATCAGCACTTGCTGAAGAATCTATTCCATCATGAGAAATTTCTAATACTAAATTTGAAACCCCATCCCAATTATAAGGTGTTGTAAAATTAATAGTTTGCCAACCGCTAGCCGTATGTGTATACGTTGAAGGTCCATAACAAGTAGTAAATGTCGGTGTTAAAAATGTTGTGTTTGAGAAAGTAGCCAAAGCTGTAGTACCAATATTCACAACATAATTTGTGTTATTAGCTGAAGAACCTAATGAAGACACATTAAAAGCAATAGAAGTAATATTCCCTGCTCTCAACCCAAAAGACTGCAATTCACTCGCAGTATAAATCAACTGAACTTTAGCACTTGATCTATAATTATTGAATGCCGAAAGATTTGTAGTCCCTGTTGTTGTTATTCCAGTTCCTAACTGAACCATACCATTTGTTGAACCTTCTGCAGCTGCATAATACGTTGTACTAGTACTTATAGAAGGAGTTGTAAAAGATGACCCCGTTCCTACTGGAGAACCACCGCTGGCAGCAGCATACCAATTAATTGTTCCTGAAGAAGCTGTTGCGGCTAAATTAGCCGTTCCAGTCCCACATCTTGTTGCTGGTGTAGTTGCTGTTATGTTGTTTGTGAATGTAATCTGTACAGGCGTTGAAGTTCCTGATGCAGGACCTGCACTACAAGTAACAACACATTGGTAGTACGTAGTAGCTGTTGGTGTAGCCACATAAGTATTAGCTGTTGCAGTTGGAATATTTGTATATGTTATACCATCAGGTGAACTTTGCCATTGAAAAGTTACGCCAGATCCCGCTGGAATAGTTGTAACGCCTAAAGTCACAGAACCTCCCAAACAAATCGTAGTTGCTGTCGTTGTAGTAGCTCCAGGTGTTGGAGTACCAGAACATATATTAGAAGTAGCATACGACAAGTAACCCGTATAGCTTCCAGAAGCTAATGGTGTGTTAGAAGTAATTGTATTAGGAGTACCCGCAGCATAAGTAGCTACTGAACCGAAAGAACTTGAATAAATACCAGCAGCACTTATTGCTTGTACTGGAATATTAGCTGCAACAATAGCTGCATCTCCAAGTCTTACATTAATATTAGTTACAGTTCCGCTCATAATAGGAGCTTCCCATCTTTTTGATGACAATGACATGATAGATGCATCTGTAGTTCCCGCATTAGTATCAAATGCTTCAGCTTTCATTACTGAAACACTAGTAGTTGCCGGTGCTAAGAAAACCGGATTGTAAACAGATTTACCAACTGGGTATGTGATATAGTTGCTACTAGCGTTACCCGATGTAATAGTTCTAGCAAAAGGACCTTTAACATATGCTGTTGCTGAACCTCCTGTAAGCGTTCCTGCTGCAGCCACCGTGCCCAATGTAAGTAAATTGGCATTTGTTGTATTGATGAATCCTTGTGTTAAAGTTAAAGTACCACTTACTGACAATGGAACATTCAATGTCACACCTGCTGCGTTTGAATTATTAACAGTTAACGAAGTCAGGTTAGCTGTTGGAGCTGTAGATAGGTTTTGAAAAACTCCAGAACCAGAAACAGATTGTGCTGTTGTACTTGCTGCTGCTGCTGCATTAATCCATCTTGCTAACTGAATTGTCCCTAAATTGTTGATTGTACTGTTATTTACAATATTACCAGCCACATAAAGAGATGATGTTGCATTAGTCTCAAAAACACCACTTGTTACAGTCAAATCTCCCAAAATACCAAAGGCAGAGGTGTATTTTACAACCCTGTTAGTTCCTGTTGAAGCATCAACAATCATATTCCCTAAAGAATAGTAAAAAGATCCTGGGAACAAATAAGCATAGAAACCATTAGTATGTCCTCCGGCTGTTGTCGAAACACCGTTACCAAATTTAACAGTATGTCCTGCACCGGCAGCGTTTGCAGCACCACCTTGAGAAATTGACAGGGCATAATCGGTTGTAGAAGTTCCAAAATGCGGATCTACAATGGTTAAAGTACCTCCAGTCCAATTTAAATTAGACGGAGCCGAAGCAGTTACTCTAACCAAAGGTGTACCCGTTGCCACACTATTTGCTGTAACACCATCACTACCGTCAACAAAAATATCACCCCCTGATTGGTTAAACGTTGAACCAGCATTATTCATCAGGTTACCATTAATTGTTAACGTTCCGCCCGAAACCGTAAGAGTTCCGTTATTGGTCAGGAAATTGTTATTTAAAGTACATCCTATAACAAGGTCTCCTGAAGCCGATATTAAAGTCCCTCCACTACTAATGGTAACATTTCGCGCAACATTTGCAGCAGAGTTTGACGTTACAGTTGTTCCCGCTGATATTGTTACCACATCTGTACAAGTAGGTACAACTCCCTTATTCCATGTTGTATTAACATTCCAGCCTCCTGAAGCGATTGAAGCAAATGGGATGTCTGCATTATTTGTTGCCAACGTATACGATCCGGTTGTTAATTCCGCCGGAGTCAATCCGATTCTGTGTCCGCCTGGCGTTGTTGTTCCTGCCTCATGCGTTCCTACAAATGTACCATCTGTTCTGACAACCCTAGTACTTGCTGTTGCTAATGTTCCAGAAAAAATTCCTGGAGCCACCATTTGAATTTTGAAAGAAGTAGCGCTGGTAGGTGTTCCTAACAATGCAGAAACTGTCCAATAATCGTTTGCTTTTATATCTAAAGGAGTCCCTCCATCAGTGTAAACGCCTGATGTAGTACCCGCTACATTATTATAAACTACTGCTAAAACACCCGAAGCGGTAACTGGAGCTACTCGCTCTATCCAAGCTGAACGGCCTTGTCCGAAAGAATCCACAAAAGGGAATCGACTTGTAGTATTAGTAGCGTCTGCCCCAGAAGCAAAAGAAGTTCCGGTTCCAGCAGCAGTAAACCATCTTCCAAAGGTTACTCCAGATGCAAATCCACCCGCTGTATATGATAATGTTCCAGCAGAAGGTGTTGCATTTCCTAAAACAACACTTGCCCCTCCTGAAGTAAACACTTTACCAGCTGTAAAAGTTAAAGTACCACTGATAGAAAAAGCGTTTGTAGGTTGTGAAGCGATATTTGTAGTTCCCGGAAAAGTAACTCCTGCAACATTGTTATTTTGTATAGTTATGCTAGTAAAGTTTGCAGTAGGCGCTGTAGTTAAATTTCTAAAAATACCCGTTCCTGAAACCATTTGTGCATTAGTATTAACAACTGTAGCAGTTCCAGATGTACCACCAAAAGTTACATTTACCGTAGATGTAAGAATACCGTCATTAACAATATCTCCAGACAACACAGGAGAGGTTGATGAAGAATTCAGACGCAATTCAGAACCAGCATCTACAGTAACACTTCCTGCTACATAAATAGACCAAGCTCCCAAAGAAGTCCAACGATTTGCAGCATTTCCACCACTTATCTTAAGTTTTCCGTAAAGAAGTTTACCACTACCTGTATAACTTTCTAGAATAAATCCAGAAGTATTAGAGGATGTATCAGTACTAATTCCGTCACCTAACTGCAAAGTATGATTAACAGACCATGTCGAGCTATTTGTAGTTACATTATAATCTACAGCTTTCCCAGAAGCATTAAAATTTGGGTCTACAATTGTTATAGTCCCACCACTAACAGTTCCTGTTGCTACAGAAAACAACAATGACGCTGTTCCTGAAGCCACACTTGTTCCAGCAACACCGCTGTTAGGATCAATTCTTAAATCTCCTCCAGACTGATTAAAAGTTCCGCTTGAAACTACTACATTTCCATTAACGGCAATAGTACCTCCATTTAAATTTAACGTACCACCATTAATTGTAAAAACAGTATTGTTTGCAGCTGCTATACTAACTGTAAGTGTATTGGATGGAACTGTCAAACTTCCTGAGGTTATTGTTAATCTTCTTACAGCAGCGTTCCCTGTAAGGGACATCGTTGAAGCATTCTGAATAACAAAATTATCAGCATTGCTTATTACTCCTGGAGCCGCTCCAGTTCCATCTGTAGCTGTACCCCAGCTATTAATATCATTAAAATCTGTTGCAGAAGCTTTTGAATAATACGTGGTTTGCGCATTACCTTGAAAACTATACAACATTGTAAAGAGAAACATAGCAAAAATTCTCCAAGAAAAAAAACTTATGTTTTTGTCTCTAGCCTGTCCCTTTACAAAATTTGAAGTACAATTCAATGTACTTCTTTTCAAATTGTAAAATTTCACCATATAGTAAAGATTAATTAAATAATCACCAAATATATTGATATAATTCAATATTTATCTTAAAACATTTTAAAATTCAAAATTTAACAACCAAAAAAATTAAACTATATTTACAATAAAAGCTGCAACTACTGAATTACTTAATAGTTTACAACATAGAATAGAGATTATGTTTGTTTGAGAATAGTATTCTAGATACAGATTTATCCTACACATGGTAATAAATTTACTAAAATTTATCTTAAAAAAACACCAATATAAAACAAAAAAGACTCATTTTTTCAACATGCTTCAAAAAAAAGAATATAAAATCAACTAAACAACAATACTAAAACCCACCAGAAAAATGGAATGCTCTCAACCCAAAACAAAGTGTAGTATTTGGAACGTTTAGGACTAGCAAATAAAGTAAACAAAGCAATTACAACAATCAGGACCAAATTGACCCAAAGCTGAACAATTTGAAAGTCTGATTTTAAAAATTCCAAGCAATAAAATGGAATTAGCAAAAATAAGTTCAACAATTTCGTTTTTTTCTCACCCAATCGCTGCGGCACAGTTTGTAACGAAGCATCGTCGTGTTTCAAATCAATGATTTCAAAAATCAGAATTAAAATAATTACAAGTAAAAAACGCTGACAAAACTTTAACCAAACATCATGTGAAAGAGCCAAATCTGCATTAATAATTGGTAAAAAAAGAGTGATACCCGCCCAGCAAAAAGCTACAATATAAATTTTAATTCCAGCCCAATTACGTGCATTTCCTAGCTTTGGAAAAATAGGCAAGGTATACAAAACGGTTAAACCTAAAAAAGCAACTGCTACAAATTGTGTTTGTCGTTCCAACTGGAAAAAACAATACGTTGTTGCTAAAAATGAGATAAAGCTCAAAACAACTATCAATTTACGTTCAATAGTCATTTTTAGTTTCTTTGCTCGCACCAATTCATCATATTTCACAAAATTATAGCCTACAATTGTTCCAAAAAAAGCAAAAAATGCCATTGGATTATCATTCTGAAGATGAAAAAAATGGAAAGTCATTTGCACCAAAGCATATACAGCCAGCGCCACATGAATGCTCCCATGCAAATAAAAATCAAATATTGTTTTAAGTAATCGCATCCTTACAAAAGTAATCAATCTGTTAATAAATAACATTTTTGGTTCATAATTTGATAAAAATTGCATCCTTTTTAACTTAAATTTTAAGATTATATAGTTATTTTTGTTCGCGTAAAAAACACAACTTAATAATCGTTTGAGTCATACTCAAATTCAACTACAAACAGTACAAAGACACTGATGAGAACAGATGCATTTGCTTTAAGACACATTGGCCCGAGAGAATCTGACCAACAACACATGTTCAAAACAATTGGCGTAAAAGACATGGACCAATTGCTTTACGAAACTTTTCCAGACGGAATCCGTTTAAAAGAAGATATTAAATTAGACCCTGCCATGACTGAATATGAGTATTTAACTCACATTACTCAGTTAGGTGCAAAAAATAAAGTATTCAAATCATACATTGGTTTGGGTTACCACCCTGCAGTTGTTCCGCCTGTAATTCAAAGAAACATTTTTGAAAACCCAGGATGGTACACTGCTTACACTCCGTATCAGGCAGAAATTGCTCAAGGACGTTTAGAAGCTTTATTAAATTTCCAGACTACCATTATCGAATTGACTGGAATGGAAATTGCAAACGCTTCGTTATTGGACGAAGGTACTGCTGCTGCTGAAGCTATGGCGTTACTTTTTGACGTTAGAACACGCGATCAAAAGAAAAACAACGTTAATAAATTCTTTGTTTCAGAAGAAATTTTACCACAAACGTTGTCAGTTTTACAAACCAGATCAACTCCACTAAATATTGAATTAGTTGTTGGTAATCATGAAACTTTTGATTTCTCAGCTGAGTATTTCGGAGCGATTTTACAATACCCAGGAAAATATGGTCAAATTCATGACTACGCACAATTTATAGCAAAAGCGACAGAAAATGAAATTAAAGTAGCTGTTGCTGCTGATATTTTATCTTTAGTAAAATTAACTCCTCCAGGAGAACTTGGTGCTGCAGTTGTTGTAGGCACTACACAACGTTTTGGTATTCCAATGGGATTTGGAGGACCTCATGCTGGTTTCTTCGCAACTAAAGAAGAATACAAACGTTCAATGCCGGGTAGAATCATTGGAGTTTCTATCGATGTAAACGGAAACCGCGCCTTACGTATGGCATTAGGCACTCGTGAACAACACATTAAACGTGAAAAAGCAACTTCAAACATCTGTACTGCACAAGTTTTATTAGCAGTTATGGCTGGTATGTATGCTGTATATCACGGACCAAAAGGATTACAATATATTGCTAATAAAGTTCATGCTTCGGCAGTAACTACAGCAAAAGCATTGGCTTCTTTAGGGATCAACCAAATCAATTCGAATTTCTTCGATACTATTTTAGTAAAAGCAGATGCTGATAAAGTAAAAGCGATTGCAGAGAAAAACGAATTCAATTTCTTCTATCCTAACAAAGATTGTGTTTCTATTTCTTTTAACGAAACGACTTCAATTGCTGATATCAACACTATCATCGCTATCTTCTCTGAAGCAGCAGGTAAATCAGCAGTTCATGTTTCTGAATTAGCAAATGAAAACCAAATTCAAAATAGCTTAGTAAGAACCTCAACGTTCTTACAACACGACGTATTCAACAACCACCATTCAGAAAGTCAGTTGATGCGTTACATCAAAAAATTAGAGCGTAAAGATTTATCATTAAATCATTCTATGATCTCTTTAGGTTCTTGTACTATGAAATTGAATGCGGCGGCAGAAATGCTTCCACTTTCAATGCCAAACTGGAACAGCATCCACCCTTTTGCACCGGCTGATCAAACACAAGGTTACTTAACCATGTTGAAAAAACTAGAGCAACAATTGAATGAGGTAACTGGTTTCAAAGGCACTTCATTACAACCTAACTCAGGAGCACAAGGAGAATATGCTGGTTTAATGGCTATTCGTGCGTACCATATCTCTCGCGGTGAAGGACACAGAAATGTATGCTTGATCCCTTCTTCAGCTCACGGAACAAATCCAGCTTCTGCAGCAATGGCGGGAATGAAAATCATTGTAACGAAAACAACTCCAGAAGGAAATATCGATGTAGAAGATTTAAAAGCAAGAGCTATTGAACACAAAGATGATTTATCTTGTTTAATGGTAACGTATCCATCAACTCACGGAGTATACGAATCTTCAATTATTGAAATTACTCAATTAATCCATGATAATGGCGGATTAGTATATATGGACGGCGCCAACATGAATGCACAAGTAGGTTTAACAAATCCTGCAAAGATTGGTGCTGATGTTTGTCACTTAAACTTACACAAAACATTTGCTATCCCTCACGGTGGTGGTGGACCTGGTGTTGGGCCAATTTGTGTGAACGAAAAACTAGTAGACTTCTTACCAACAAATCCAGTTGTATCTACTGGAGGAAAAGATGCAATTTCTGCTATTTCAGCTGCACCGTACGGATCCGCTTTAGTATGTTTGATTTCGTATGGTTACATTACCATGTTAGGTGCTGAAGGATTACGTTCATCAACAGAACATGCGATTTTAAATGCCAACTATATGAAAGCGCGTTTAGAAGAACATTATCCAGTTTTATATTCTGGTGAAATGGGACGTGCAGCTCACGAAATGATTTTAGATTGCCGCTCTTTCAAAGAAAACGGAATTGAAGTAGGTGATATTGCAAAACGTTTAATGGATTATGGCTTCCACGCTCCAACGGTTTCTTTCCCAGTAGCAGGAACATTAATGGTAGAACCTACAGAGTCAGAAGATTTAGCTGAATTAGACCGTTTTTGCGATGCCATGATTTCAATTAGAAAAGAAATTGCTGAAGCAAATGCTGAAGACACTAACAACCCATTAAAAAATGCGCCACATACATTAGCAATGTTAACTTCAGATACTTGGGAGTTACCATATTCAAGAGAAAAAGCAGCGTATCCATTAGAGTATATTTATGACAATAAATTCTGGCCTTCTGTACGTCGTGTTGACGATGCGTATGGTGACAGAAACTTAGTTTGTTCATGTGCTCCTATCGAAGCCTACATGGAACACTAAAAATTTCAATTCATTTAAAATCCCAAATTCCAATACGGTTTTTGGGATTTTTTTCTTAATTTAATTTTGAATGAAAGACATAGAAAATCAAGAAGACTTATATTTACTTGTAGATGAGTTTTACAAAAAACTACTTGCTGATCCTTCTATCAGTTATATTTTTACCGATGTGGTTAAAATCAAGATACTGGAACATTTACCTATTTTAGTTACCTTTTGGTCACAAGCTATTTTAGGAACTGGAGGTTATACCAAAAACCTAACCGAGATTCATTTGGATATTGACAAGAAAGAACATCTTACTCCTGAATTATTCACTATTTGGCTAGGACATTTTAATACTACAGTAGATGAATTATTTGCAGGACCAAAAGCAGAACAAATAAAAACGCAAGCGTTGAGCATTGCCACAATCATGCAAATCAAAATTATAAATAGTAGAAAAGGCTAACTTAAGGTTAGCCTTTCTTTTTATTCTTTAATAAGTTTTTTAACTATTCTTTTCCCTTCCGAAAGAATTTCGAGCATATAATATCCCCTGGTTAATTTTTCTACATTCAACTCCTTGACAAAACCATTTGCCTCTAAAACTTCTTTTCCTGAAACATCATACACAACAGCTTTATCAATTGAAATATTATCTACAGAAGACAACTTCAAAACATCTTTTACAGGATTTGGATACACTTCAAAATTTAAATCAGAACCAAGATCAACAGTACTTAATGTAGCTGGGCAACTTATAGCAGTAATTGTATTTTTTTGCACTGTGGTATTATCCCCCAACTGCCCCACATGATTTTGACCACAACCATACAAACTTCCATCAGACTTCAAGACAAGAAATGAATAAATATTTATACCAATATTTGAAGAATAATTAGTACCACTCACTTGCATTGGCGTATTAGAAGATGAATATGAAGGTTGTGAAATTTGGCCTAATGTATTATCACCCCATGCCCAAAGTGTACCATCTGATTTTACGCCAACAAAATTATTCTGAGTAGTTTTTACATTTGCCCAAACACTTGGATAAAAAATTTGGGTGAATGCAGTATATGAATTTGTATGAATTTGTCCAGTCATAAACAATCCACCATCGTCTCTAATGGCAACAGTCCCGTTAACTGAACCATCAATTTTTACATAGTTATTTGCACCAGGAATTAAATAGGGAACATTTTGATTCACCATAGTCCCATTCCCTATTTGCCCACTTCCATTATGACCCCAAGTATATACTTTATTATAATTTTTCAATAAAACAACATGATATCTACCAGCATCTATATCACTATTATCTGTTGAAATACCCAATTGTGTTGGTGTTGCTTGAGCTCCTCCAGTTCCATTACCCATTTGCTCTCTATCATCACTACCCCACATCCATATTGTTCCATCTGTTTTAAGACCTGCAGAAAAATTTTCTCCACCAGAAACTTTTGCCCAATTTGTAGCTGTCCCTATTTGAACAGGCTGAAGTCTATTTGTCGCAGAACCATCCCCTAATTGATTAGCGGTGTTTTGCCCCCAACCCCATAAAGTACCATTAGACTTAATTGCAAACGAATGGTAGTAACCTGTATATACGCCCACCCAATCATTTGCTGTTCCAATTTGAACTGGTTGAGTCCTATTGGTAGTTGTACCATCTCCTAATTGCCCTACATTATTATATCCCCACGCCCACAATGTTCCGTTAGAAGCTAATGCAACCGTGTGATACATTCCCGAATCAATTTTTTGCCAGCATTGTGCATTACTGCCCAAAGCAGTCAATAAGAAAAATAAAAATAGTTTTGTTTTCATAGTTGCTCATTTTATTGAACCAAAAATACCTTTAGGTTCAATTCTATTTTTACGGCAACTTCTGAATGGTATTTATCGATTGCTGAAATTTACTGCAACTCCTGAAGAAGACTAATCAGTTCTTCTTTTTTTTCTTTAGAAACCGGAATCCTATCCCCTTTTTCCATTTCGATGTAAGTGCCATCTTTCTTAACTATTTTATGAAGGTATTTCAGGTTCACTAAATATGAGCGATGCGGTTTATAAAAGAGTTCTTTATTTTCGAGTAAGTCCGAGAAGTACTTCATCGGTTTGCTGATTAGAATTTTTTTATCATTATTGAGAAAAAAGTTTGTGTACATACCATCTGCTTCGAGGTAACAAATTTCATTGGTTTTTATAAAAAGAACCCCTTCTTCAACTGGTAATGCAATTTTATTGAACTTTTCTGTCGCCAATGTATTTTTAAGTTCTAACAATCTTAGCTGAAGCTGACTCTGATTAATTTTATTCGATACTTTTTTTACCGCTTCCTGTACTTTATTTGGGCGTAAAGGTTTCAACAAATAATCAATTGCAGAGAATTCAAAAGCCTGTATCGCAAATTCACTGTATGCCGTAGCAAAAATCAAATCGAAAGTAACATCCTTAACATCTATATAATCAAACAATTCCAAACCAGAATGTTCTGGCATTTCTATATCCAGAAAAACCAATTGAAAATCGTTCTCTTTTATCAGCTCAACACCTGTCATTAAATTTTCGGCCAGAAAAATTTCGGTGATATCAGGACAATATTCTTCTAATATTGCTTTGAGTAATTGTCTGGCTTTTGTTTCGTCGTCTATAATGAGTACTTTCATATTAATCTTTTTTTACAGGAATCCTCAACACTACTTCTGTTCCTCTTGCTATATTATTTTCATCAAACAAATCATTAATCTCGATACCAACTTGATCTTTCATGTTTTGATTTATCAATTGAAAACGATCAACACTAGCTTGTGTAGCAAATGATTTGTGCTTTTTATTTTTATTGATTACCAAACTTCTTTCACGACCTATTCCGTTATCCTTTATTTTACAAACAATCATCTCATCTGTATCTTTTTCAATGGAGATAAGTAATCGCCTATCACTTTTTTTATGAAGCAAACCATGCTTGATTGCATTTTCTACAAATGGTTGTATCAAGAAAGATGGAATTTTAGTCGTGTATATATCTAATTTATGGTCAATATTTAATTCGTAAACAAAATCCTCATCAAATCGAAGCTTCTCTAATTTTAAATACAGTTTAAGCGTTTCTATTTCGTCATTCAACATAATACTATCCTCTTGACTGTGTTGAAGATAGCTACGCATCAAATCGGCAAAGTCGCCTAAATAGTTTGAGGCTTGTTCTTTTTTATTTTGTAAAATAAATTCTTGAATACTATTGAGAGCATTGAACATAAAATGAGGATTCATTTGCGCATTCAGCGCTGCCAATTTCGATTTGTTTATCTCTTTACTGAGCTTTTCTTTATCAATTTCAGTTTTCGATTTTTGCAACAAATAATTTATTCGCAATCTGTAAATAAATAAAAGCGTCAAAATAGTTAATACAAACACAAGTGTTATAAACTGCCATTTTTTCCAAAATACAGGTTCAATTTCAAAAATAAATTCTTTGCTTGCAGAAACATTCACACCATCAGTAAGCTGAACCTCAAAAACATACTCCCCAGCAGGCAATTTGTTATAAACCGCTATGTTGTCAAAAAAATCAGAGGACTGCCATTGATCATCATATCCTTTTAATCTGTAACGATACTTTAAGTTTCTTTTATCTAGAAAACTAACAGCTTTAAAACTAAATTGTAATGTATTTTCATTTGCAGGCAATAAAGTATCATTTTTCACCTCATCGGCACCATTAACAAAAACTCTATTAATAAATACTTCGGGTAATTTTTTCTTTTTTTGAATGGTATTAAAATCAAAACATTGCAATCCTTTAGAAGAAACCACATAAATCATACTTCCCAAAACTTCAAAATCAAGTATTGCATTCGAAAGTAAACCTTCTGCTTTTGTAAAATCGAGATGCTCTTTAAAATCTGCATCAAAACGCTGTAATCCTTCGTTTGTGGCTACATAAACATAAGGTTTATGGTATATAATTTTTACAATCCTTTCAGACAACAACCCCTTTTTAGAAGTTAAATGCTTTGTCAATTTATTTTTATGGAACACATAAATCCCTGTGTTGGAACTCACCCAAACCTGATTGTTAATTCCTAAGATACCATTACTAAAAATTTCATCTTTCCCTGCTTTAACTTTTTTGAATTTTCCCTTTTGTTTTATTTCCAATCCTGTTGAAGAAGCCAGCCACATTGTATTATTTTCCTCATCATTAAAGACACCATATGTACGAGTTGCATAACCCAATTGATGGTTGTTTTTCAGTTTATCCAAACAAAACAATCCAGAACGAGTCACATAAAAAACCGAATCATTTTTTTTGTTTTCAAAAACATCATATTTATTGTAATCGTTTTTATAAAGCTGCTGCTTTACATCACCATCAAAGACTTTATCATTTACATAAACTCGATTTGATTTAGGCTCATATTTCAAAAACTCAATTTTATTAAAGCCTTTACTTTTTATAGTTAGTTTGTCCTTATCGAGAGCATAAATATTTCCTTTAACACCACCCAAAAGCATTGCATTATTCTTGGCTGTTATTTGAGAGATATCATCTTCTTTTAATAATGAAACATTTGAATAATCAATTACATTCATGTTTGGAATCATAATAATCCCTTTACCAAAAGTACACAGCCATACATTTCCTTCCCGATCTTCTAAATAGGCCGAAATAAAATAGTTACTAAAAAGTTTATTATTACCAAATAATGGAGTCCCATCTGTGCGATAACAATAGGCTCCGTTTTTTGACCCTGCTAACCAAATCAAATTTTTATACTTTGACATCAAAGGGCGATACGTTACCGAACCATCATTAGGTAGTGGATAGTTTACTGATTTAAGTAAACCGTTATTTTTTTGCAAAAGCGCTTTGTTGGACAAATTGGCAAAATACAAGAACTGTCCACCTTTTTTATAATACAGATGGTTTTGTATTATGGAAAGGCGTGGAATTTCCATTACCGATGCTTCCACTTTCCCATTACTCAAACAGTACTTCTTTTCATCATTCCAAAAATATATTTTGAATTTTTCGTCACATGAAAGTTTTTCAGCAATGTCATCTTTAAAATCAAAAAGTTTTGAAAAGGTTTTACTTTTAGAGTCATATTGTATCAAATCTTTACAGGACACAACAAGTTTATTTTGGTCGTCAAACTCTATAAAAAAACTACTTGCAATATAACGAAACGGAATCTGGCAATACACCTTTAATGCATTATTTTCAACCACAAGAACTTGTCCGCTTAGATTGTGACAAAAAATTTGACCATCTTTATCAGTTGTAAGCCCAAACAAAGACAAATCTTTTATTCCTTTAGCTTGAATCGAACTAAACAATGCTCCATCATAAGCATACAAGCCGTTGTTTGTAGAGAGCCACACTTTATTATCCTTTGCCTGCAATGCACTATAAATGTTTGTACCAGCTAGGTCCTCATCTCCTACAATATAATGGGAAGGCTGCTGCGCAAAACACGACAATGTAATTAGCAAAAAAAGATATCTTAATAGCATACTTAACCAAATTTACAACATAAAGCCTCTTGATTATGAGCAACCTTTTAAAAATACGTTTTGAACTTCTGAAATTTTGATAGTAATAATACGGTATCATAAAAAAAAATACCAAATAAAAACAACATTAATAATTTTATAACTTTTTATTTACACTTTTAATAAAAATATACAAAACAAACCTAATTACTAACAATACGTTAGTATTATCGTTAATTTAGTATCAACTTAAACTACCTACATGAATATCAGAATAACAGGATCGGGAAGCTATATTCCAACAGAAATAGTAACCAATAAAGATTTTGCCAAACACGTTTTTTTAAACGATGATGGGACTCCGTTTCCGTTACCCAATGAAACCATTACCGAAAAATTTTATGACATTACTGGAATTGAAGAACGCCGTTATGTTACTAATGATTTACTCACCTCTGACATTGCTACTATTGCTGCCAAGAAAGCCATTGCAGATGCAGGTATAAACCCAGAGGAACTCGACTACATCATTTTTGCCCACAATTTTGGAAATGTAAAACAAGGCGCCATTCAAACCGATATTTTACCGAGTCTAGCGACCCGTGTTAAATTTGATTTACGTATCAAAAACCCAAAATGTGTGGCTTACGATATGCTCTTTGGCTGCCCAGGATGGATTGAAGGCGTAATTCAGGCACAGGCATTTATCAAAGCTGGAATGGCTAAAAAATGTTTGGTTATAGGTGCCGAAACTTTATCTCGCGTTGTTGATATCCACGACAGAGACAGTATGATTTATTCAGATGGTGCTGGAGCCACTATAATAGAAGCTACTGATGAAGAAGGCGGAATTTTAGCCCACGAAACTGCTACTTTCACATATGACGAAGCTTATTATTTATACTTTGGAAACTCATTTAATAAAGACCACGACCCTGATGTGCGTTACATTAAAATGAATGGCCGTAAAATATACGAGTTTGCATTAAATAATGTCCCAAAGGCAATGGCTGCTTGTTTAGACAAAAGCGGTATCGCTATTTCTGAGGTTAAAAAAGTATTGATTCACCAAGCAAATGAAAAAATGGACGAAGCCATTATTCAGCGTTTTTATAAAATTTACAAGCATACCCCTCCCGAAGGTGTGATGCCTATGAGTATTCATAAATTAGGAAATTCGAGTGTAGCAACTGTCCCTACACTTTATGACTTAATCATAAAAGGCGAACTAGATAAGCAGCAACTTAACAAAGGAGATGTGATTATTTTTGCCTCGGTAGGTTCAGGTATGAACATCAATGCGATTGTGTATAGATATTAGCTTCGACTTCGCTCAGCTAACAAGACTACATTCAGTTAATATACAACATCTATGAAAAAACCTCTCGCTGTGAGAGGTTTTTTTATTGCTACAATTCATTTTTAACTCCAGTTTGTTTTTAAGAATTTCAAAGTTCTCTTTTTAAAGTTGTAATTTCTCGAGTTTATACAAAGTATATTTATGTAATGAATTTATGGCTTTGGCTCTAATACTCAACACTAAATCAAATGTATCTGTATGTTTTCTAAAAAAACTGTGGTTTGAAGCCCGGCAAAACACTCTGTTCACTACTATCTATAGTATTGATTTCCTTTTTTACAGGACACTATTTGATTTGTGTATTTCGAAGTCCTCTTTTATTTTATTATAAGTATTATTTTGTTCATCTTTTATGAAATGTTGTGCTGTTTTAGAAGTCTTCACCTTGCAATAACATTGAAAATTAATTCCTTTATGTTTTATTATTGAGATTTTGAATAGCCCAAATTAACAATGCATTTTTCTCTTTTGGAAGCCCTAATTTTTCGATAATTTTACTTCGATGTCCTTCCACTGTCTTTTCTGAAAGAAAGAGTAATTCAGCTATTTGTTTAGAGGTTTTGTGGCTAGCAACCAGTTGGATTATTTTCCTTTCTGAAAGTGTCAACTGACTTAGTTTATCATCTGAATTAGAAAGTGAAATTTGATAGTTTAACAATAATGAACTCGAATAATACTTCTTTCCTTCGGCAATATCTTTTAAACAGTTTTCCAAATCAGGGGATGCCTTTTCTTTTAAAACATAACCATCAACCTTGTATTCTTTAGCTTTATTCAAGATGCTCACTTCGTTGTGCATTGTTAAAAGAATAATTTTTGTTCGTAGCTTGGCTTCGTAGACTTTTTGCAAAACTTCCAAACCATCTATCCCTGGCATGTTAAGATCTAAAACTGCTACATCAGGCAAATAGAGTTGGATATAGTTTAGAGCTGCTATTCCGTTTGAACAAACGTGAACTACATTATATCCCAAATTTTCAATATAGTTTTTTGTTCCATTTAATGTTAATGGATGGTCATCTGCTATTACAACTTTCATTTTTATTTTTTTTGAATTTCCACCTCAATCTTTGTTCCTTTTTCATTTGAAGTAATTTGTGCAGAACCACCTATGGCTTTGCTTCTCTCTAAGATATTATGTAATCCAAAAGCATCTTTTTTGAGAAGTGTCTCTTCCACATCAAATCCTTTTCCATTATCAATAATTTCAAGATAATACTTACTTTGACTTTCTACAAAACTCACTCGGGCAGCAAAAGCATTTGAATATTTAATAATGTTTGATAGCGCTTCCTGAACAATTCTATACAGTTGCAGTTCATTTTCTTTGGAGAGAGAATCCGTGTACTCAATATTTGTAGAGATCATAAAATCATGATGATTTTGCATTCGTTCCACTAGGTTTTCAACACTAGAACGAAATCCAATTTTATCGAATAAGACAGGATGTAAATTCCGACTAATTGTACGTATATCATTAATGATCAAATCTATCTTTGAATTTAGCTCTTCATGATTTTGTTCCGTCAAACTTTTTAGGTTAAGTAATTCATGGCTAACACTATCGTGTAAATCTGTAGCAATTCGTTTACGCTCTTCCTCTGTTTTATCCAACAAATTTTTGGTGAATTTTTGAGATTGAAGCTTTTCTGCTTTTAGCTTTTTTTGCTTTTGCTTTAGAAAGTAAATTATGGCTCCTAAAAACAATACTATAAATGCAGAAATTAAACTCCCGATAGCCACATTCTTTTTGGAAATGGTTTCTTTTTGAATTTTGATTTCTTGCTCTTTCTTTTGTGTTTGATACCTTGTTTCAAGCTCAATAACCTTGTTATTCATTTTTTCATTTCCAAGACTATCAGAAGCTTCTTGATATAAGCTATAAAATTCAAGTGCTTTTTTATATTGTTTTTTCCATAAAGCGTCTTGGTATAATATGTTATAGGCATTAATTAAATCTTGATAACTATTTTCTTCTTTAAATTCAGCTATTGCTTGAACAATTTTTTGAGGATCTTTTATGCTTTTATTTTTTTTAATTTCTAGTAATGCTTCAGCTTTATTAAAATCTGCTGTTGTATAATCAGAATTGAGTAACAGTACATCTGATTTTATCTCACTAAGCACTGAAGTTGCTTCCTCTAATTTATTATCATCGAGCTTTGAAGAAAAGTCTAACAAAAAAAGGGAAACTTTCATCGATGGGTCTTTTATCTTCCTCTTTTTGAAAGCGACAAGAACAGAATCTATTAATTTTCTCTTTTCTTGTTTTCTATTTAATTCCTCTAGTAATTCTATTTTATTATACAGACAAATAAAAAGATTCGTTTCATTCTTCTTACTATTCAAATTGTAGTAGGCTATTGATTTGTTTAAGTTTATTTCTGCATTTTTATAATCTTTTGAGGCTAAATAAACAGGATAAATATAAAAATAAACACTTCCTAGAATATCTTTTTGATCTGTTTGCTTTAATAATTCCAACGCTTTCAAATTGTATTCAATGGCTAAGTCTTGTTGACCAAGATTAAAATTACACCAAGCAATTCTCATCCAATTCGACGCTTTGAAATAACAAGTTTCATAATCAATAACCTCTACATGTTCTAACTGTTTGAAACTTTCTATTGCTTTTTCAAATTGTCCTTTGTTTGCATAATACTGACCACAAAAAACACTCACAAACCATACGTTTTTTTTATCCTCTATTTTAAAAGCATATTTTTTATTGAATTCATCTATTTTAAACTTCAAATCGTCACTAAACGATTGAAATCTATTGGCTTTGTTTGCAACAATCTCTAATATTTTAGCTGCTTTTGTGTAATTACCTTTGGCTATATTTTGCGAATAGAATTTATTTAAAACTTCATTATAATTCTCCTTAAAAAAATTATTCTCATCCCGCAACCATTCTGATGTGGCATCTAATCGCTCTATTTTAGGTTCCTTATAAATGTATAATTGTTCTGTTTGGTTTTTACACGAAGTCATTACTATAAAAGCCAATAGAACAAATAGAAAATGCTTAACCATTGTTTCCTTTTTTAGCAAAAGTATTGATTATAAAATTGGCGACAATACTCCATTTAAATTTCAGGGGTTTCCCCTTGTTTTTTAAGAAATGGTCATTCTTGAAATTTGCATTGTATGTATTAAAATAAATAATAATGAAAAAACTATTACTCAAAAGATTTATGACAATCACGAGAATTATAGCAATTTGTTTGTTTAGTTCTTTAGGTTGGGCACAAACACCACCACCTACTACACTATTCCCTAATCAGGTCTATGCAGGAAATGCTACCACTGTGGGTCAATTGAATGTGAGTTCCTCAGGAAGTTTAAAATTTTACACTGTGGCTAACGGAGGAACAGCTATTCCAATTTCAACTTTACTAGTAGATAATACTACTTATTATTTAAGCCAAACTGTTAGTGGTGTAGAAAGCACTTCTAGAGTTTCAATTAAAGTACGTCGCATCTCTGAAAGTACACAAACTCTTACTGGTGTGAATACAGTGGCTAATTTAGTAAGTACTCCAAGCAGTGGCTCTACCGCTCGATGGTTTAATGTTGCAGGTGGAGGATCACCACTTCCTAGCATAACAGTTTTAGCAACAGGAAATTATTATGTGGATCAAATAATTCCCGCAGGGGTAGCGACCTTAGCCTCAGGATTTAATATGCCTTATGGGTTAGCGATAGAATCTGATGGAAAAATATTACTATCTGAAGCAAATGGCGGCGTCATTAAACGAATGAATGCAGACGGTACCAACAGTACTAATTTAATAACAGGATTAAATGGTCCTTATGCGATAGCTTTGCAAACAGATGGTAAAATAGTATTTGCAGAGAGTGGTGCAGGTGTAACGCCAACTGCCATTAAAAGGGCAAATGCCAATGGAACAGGAATTCAAACTTTGTATACTGGAGATGCCTCTCAAGAATTTTTTGCTGTGGCCATTCAGGCAGATGGAAAAATTATATTCAGCGATCAAAATTATGTTTACAGAATAAATTCAGACGGAACAGGAATAACTACTTTAACCAATGCTGGCGACGTGCTAGGACCCCAAGGCCTTTTCGTGCAAAGTGATGGTAAAATTTTAATAGCAGACTCTTTCAATGGCGCTGTGAAAAGAATGGATGCTGATGGTACTAACTTAACGACATTGATTTCAGGGTTAAGCTTTCCGCGAACAATTGCTAGCTTATCTAGTGGTAAATTAGTCATTTCAGAATTAATGGGTGGAAAAATTACCACTTACAATTCAGATGGTACAAATCCTGTAATTATTGGAAATACAACTAATTTCACGAATCCATCGGGTATTGGAGTAATTACTGATGGAAAAATTCTGGTAACAGATACTGATAGTAACACCTTAAAACTCATATATGAAGAATCCAATACCAATAGGGCTTTAGTAGGTGTAACCATTATTCCATCGCCGCCTACCACTACTTGGACCAAACAAATATATGCAGGTGCAAAAACTATTTCAGACCTACAAGTAACAGGTACTAATGTAAAATGGTACAGTACTTCTACGGGAGGAACTGCGTTAGACACTTCAACTCTTTTGGTTAGCGGTAATACTTATTATGCTACGCAAACAATCAGTGCCATTGAAAGTACCTCAAGACTGGCGGTCACCGTAAATAAAATATCAGAAGCTTCTCAAATTGTTAATAATGGAAGTACTATAGCAAACTTAACAACTACACCAAGCGTTGGGGCTACTGCACAATGGTTCTCTAATGCTTCAGGTGGAACGGCTTTATCTAGTAGTCAATCCATTTCTAGTGGAGTTCTTTATGTAGAAGAAAATGCATCAGGTGTGACTAGTAATCGTGTTTCTGTGGTGATATCTATTGCACCAGCAGCTCCAACCACTTTATATCCTACACAAATTTATAAAGGAGACACGAATAACCTAACCAGCTTACAAGCCACAGGAACTGGGGTTAAATGGTATACTACACCAACAGGAGGAACTGCGCTTGCTAATACCACTCTCTTAACTGATAATACAACTTACTACGCGAGTCAAACTGTTAGCTTTGTAGAAAGTTTAACAAGAACTCCCGTAACGGTAAAACGTATATCTAATGCTACCCAAAGCGTTCCTTATGGTAGTACCTTCGCTAATTTAATTACTACTCCAAGCCCAAGTGCAACTATAGAATGGTTTTCTGTAGCTACGGGAGGAACTGCCTTAGCAAGTAATACCACATTAGCTAATGCAACCTATTATATACAACAAACGCTTTCAGGTGTAGTTTCAAACCGAATTTCAATTCCGGTAACTTTAACCTGTGTAGCCCCAGTAGTGAATACACAACCTAACAATGCTATTGCTTGTAATTTAAGCAATACCAGCTTTACTGTAGCAACAACAGGAGCTACTGCTTATCAATGGCAAGTGAATACAGGAGCTGGTTTTACTGATATTACCAATGGAAGTTTGTATTCTAATGCAACTACAAGTACATTGAATATTACAGGTGCTACTACTACTATGAACGGCTATTTGTACCGATGTGTACTAATTAACGGAGCAGCGGCTTGCTTTACGAATTCCAATTCAGCTACTCTAACGGTTTCTAATCCTACATTGACCCCATTAAGTCAAACGAATGTAGCGTGTAATGGAGGGAATTCTGGAGCAGCCACTGTAAATGTTGCTACAGGTGGTGTTGGTCCATATACATATGACTGGACGCCTGGAAATCCTTCAGGAGATGGAACCAGAACAGTAACTGGGCTAACAGCAGGTCTATGGACTTGTACAGTGACCGATGCGAATGGCTGTACGGCAACAAGAAATTTCACAATTACGCAACCTTCAGCACTGGCACTTAACCCTTCAAGCCAAACGAATGTAGCGTGTAACGGTGGTAGCAATGGAGCTGCTACCGTAAACGTGGCAACAGGCGGCGCAGGCGGATATACGTATGACTGGACTCCTGGTAACCCAACTGGAGATGGAACAAGGACAGTTACTGGTCTAACAGCAGGACTATGGACGTGTACTGTAACCGATGCAAATGGTTGTACTACTTCTAGAAATTTTACAATTACACAACCAACAGCAATTGTGGCAACTGCAGCTTCACAAACCAATGTTACTTGTAATGGCGATAACAATGGAGCAGCTTCTATCAATACACCAACAGGAGGTGTAGGAGGATATACCTATAACTGGACACCTGGAAATCCTACAGGAGACGGAACTACATCAGTAACTAATTTATCAGCAGGTACGTGGACCTGTACAGTAACCGATGCTAACGGATGTATTACTAGCGTTAACTTTACAATCACTGAACCTACTCCTCTATTAGTAACTGCAGGATCAATAACCGATGTGTCTTGCAATGGTGGAGCCGATGGAGCGGCTTCTATCACTACTCCTACAGGTGGTGTGGGTGGATATACGTATAATTGGCTTCCTGGCAATCCTACTGGTGATGGAACTACGTCAGTAACTGGCTTAACTGCGGGTACATGGACGTGTATTGTAACCGATGCGAATGGTTGTAGTACATTACAAAACTTTTCAATTGCTGAACCTATGGCTGTAAACTCTAATGTAACACAAACCTTAGGTATATTAACAGCTAATCAAAATGGAGCGACTTACCAGTGGTTTTCTTGTCCTAACACATTACTAACTGGCGAAACAAATCAAAGTTATACACCTACTGTAGCAGGTGACTATAAAGTACAGGTAACGGTTGCAGGTTGTACGGTAACTTCAAGTTGTGTTACAGTAACTACTCTTGGTTCAGCAGCATTCGATTTATTTACCAATTTCAAAATGTATCCTAACCCAACTAACGGAAGAGTAAATATCGATACAGATACAGACGGCGATGTTGCCATTGTTAACCAATTGGGGCAAACAGTAGCAACAATGCGTATGAAAGCTAATGTGACCAATACCATCAATATTGACCACTTAAGTGAAGGTACTTATTTTGTAAAAGGAATTAATGGAACCAACATTGCCACGCAACGATTAATACTTAAAAAGTAATTCTAATAAATTACATATATAAACTGCCTCAAAAGAGGCAGTTTGTTATTTAAGATTAATTTAAATCAGCGATTGACAATAATGAGTTCGATATTATATAAAGTTCATTTTATTCAATGTTAACTTAAATCTTTGATTGTTGTCACAGTAAATATACCCTTGAATTTCTCAACACCTTTTAGATCTAGTATCTTTCATTCATTGTTTAATTTTATAAAATTAATTCTATGTCTAGAAAAACTCAAATTCAACCACTATAGGTATGTGGTCCGAAATTTTTCGTGCTTCGTCAAGAGATTGAAAATTTTCATAAAAATGAATTGCTTTTCTATTTACAACCTTATTCTTTTTCCCATCAAACCAAATATTATCAAATTCAGAAGCCAAACAAGTATCTCTATTACATTCCTTTTTTAAGGATGTTTTTTGATTTTTAAAAACCGAAATATAGCCCATACTTTTAAGAGGATTAAAAACAGTATGTGATTGTGGACAGTTGAAATCACCAATAAAGATTAAGTTCAAATTTGGGTATTGGGATGGTAACAATTTAAAATACTTAATTTCTGTCTCTGGTTGTTTACTTTTGGTAATAGCGTGAAAATTAGCCAATGTAAATTCTTTAGTCCCTGATTTAAACGTAGCATAAAAAGGTTCTCTATCAATTAAGGTCTGATATTTTTTTTCCAACCATGGAGTCTCTTTAATTTTTAAAACATGACTTTTCCATAAAAAAGCATAACGTTCTGTTTTATACGTACTCCCTGAGGTTGGATCACTAACAACATACTCCCATTTTGCTTCCTTTCGATTCAAGGCATCTGCCAATTTTGCGACAGCTTGAGCACCACCATAACCTGCAACTACTTCTTGTATCGCTACAACATCAAAGTCACGTAACATGATAGCAATAAATTCAATATCCTCATCTGATTTTGATTTACCTATGTTTTCAACATTCCAGGAACACACCTTTATCTGAGCAGATACTGTACTGACAAATAGCAAACATATTAATAAACCGGTGTAGAAGTAACGCATCTTTACAATCTCTTTTTAATCTTCCCACTTACAAAGAGTGAAGCCAAATTCTCTAGCCTCTTCAATAGTCATTTTTTTTATAACATGCTTACAGGCACTTAATCCTCTACAATGTTCTTTATAGTGATATCTTGAGGCTCCTTTTGAAAAACAAACATAAACTTTTTCATCAGCAGAATGAAAAGTAATACATAATAATAGCAAACAAATTAATTTCATGGCGTATAAATATTAAGTTAATCCTGAAAGTAGCACTATTCTGTCTTCAGGGTATATGTATTTCCTCTTTTATCCTTGCCTTTAAGCATATCATAGCCTGTCCATTCTACCTCCACATCAAATACTCTTCCCAGCGAATCAGTAAGCATACCTGCTCCATACTTTCCTTTCACAATTACATTTCCTTTCACATGATTTTTTAGACTATCTGAACCTATCACGTCATAATCGTATTCATAATTATTATAAGTTCCTGTTCTGTATTCATACTTCCGCTCAGGATTTTTATGAAATGTCTGTGCTTCCTCGGGCGTAATTGTTTTTATATCTTCTGGGAGGATTTTTTCTACAAACGGAACAATTTTCTCTTTTGGTTTTGGGGTCTCTTGTTTACAAGAAACTGTAACTAAACCTATGAAAGTTATAAAAAGTAATTTTTTAATCATATTTAGTTTTATTTCAAAAGTAAGAGAACACAGAATATTATGGATACGGAAAACCGTAAAAACCAATCACTTTTAAGAATTAAATTACCATTAATTTTTATCTAATGTTAAAGAAAGCCATATTAATAGAAAATAAAAGCTCAATTACTACAAAACTAAATCAATTAGTTATTGAAAATGAACATAGAAAAGGAACAATTTCAATAGAAGACATCGGCTTTTTAGTTATTGACAATCAAGAAACATATATTAGTCTGCCTGCATTAAACTTGTTAATTGAAAACAATTCCTCTGTTATAATTTGTGGCAAAAATCACTTGCCTAATGGATTATTCTTAAATCTAAATAGTCATCACATTCAACAAGAAATATTTAAAAATCAAATAGAGGCAAGTCTCCCTTTAAAAAAACAACTTTGGCAACAAACGATAGTAGAGAAAATTACCAACCAGGGAATATTGTTAGAAAAAATTACGGCAAAGAAAAATAATTTTGACTTTTTAGCATCCAAGGTTTTGAGTGGTGATACTTCTAATATGGAAGGAGTTGCTGCAAATTTTTATTGGAAAACCTTTTTTGAACATCAATTTAAAAGAGAGCGTTTTGGTGATTATCCTAATAATTTTTTGAACTATGGTTATGCATTGCTCAGAGCCGCAACTGCAAGAGCACTTTCAGGAAGTGGTCTTTTAAATACGTTAGGAATTCATCATAAAAGCAAATACAATGCTTTTGCACTTGCAGATGATATTATGGAACCTTTTCGACCTATTGTAGATGAAAAAGTATACGAAATAATGCAACAATACCGAGAGCAAGAATTAAATACAGAAATAAAGTCCGAACTATTACAAATTCTAACTCGAACAGTTTATTTCAAAGAAGAAAAAAGTCCATTAATGGTTGCATTACAAAAAACGGCTAGTTCATTGCAGCAATGTTTTACTGGGGAACGGAAAAAGATAAAATATCCAAAACTATGGAGCTAAATGGATACCGAATTATGTGGTTATTTGTATTTTTTGATTTGCCAACAGAAACTAAAAAGGATAGAAAAAATGCCTCAGGCTTTCGAAACAATTTGTTGAAGGATGGTTTTAGCATGATGCAATATTCGGTATATATTAGACATTGTGCTAGCGGCGAAAGTGCAGATGTTCATGAGAAACGAATTCACAAATTGCTCCCCCCTTTAGGAAAAGTTTCAGTATTGCGAATAACCGACAAGCAATTTGGTAATATCTTGAATTTTTGGGGCAAGGCAGCAATACCCAAAGAGCCTCAGCCTACACAATTGGAATTATTTTAGGGCATTAAAAAATTTATCTTGAAACCATTTTTGAGGGTTATTATCAATATAGCTTGTAATGTAAAAAAATTGTTTTTCGTCTCTAATAATATGATCGTGAAAAGAACGATGCCAAGCAAAATCAACAAATCCTAAATTATGTATTTGCTTTGAGGTTGTCGTTTTTAAGGCTCCCATCAAACTTGAAACAGATTTTATTTTAACTTCTTTAACTTTTATTTTATTACTATCGATTTCTAAAATTAAATGAAAATGATTGGGCATGATTACATAATTATGAATCGCTACATAAGGATATTGCAATTCTAACCATTCAATTTTATTTTTTACAATTGCGCCATATTCATTCAATTGCATGATAATATTTTGGGAATTATTATCGGGATGTTGGACGGACAGGTCGCGACCTGTCCCTACGGGAATCACATTACCAAAACAACACAAATTATTTTTTACACAATTCGTGATAAAATATAAATTATTGCTGGAATAATCGAATCCAGACATTCGATTTCTTTTACGATTTTTCATGGCGAATATAAATTTTAAAAGGCTTTTATAGAATACTGAGATAAATTTATTGCTTTTTGAATTTAAAAATCAAAATTTTAAGAATGATTTATCATCAAAAGAATAAGCTTGCGGGCTATCTTCCAACAATGAAAATAAAAAAATACCTCAATCTTGCCTTATCACTGCAAAAAAGAAGCATTTTTTATTACGATATTTTAATATAAACACTTAAATATCAGAAGATAACAACTCAACTAATATCGTGTTTTCTAATCTTTAATCAAACCACAACACATTTCATCATCTTTTGAATTTTGCATTGAATATCGTGTTTTCTAATCTTTAATCAAACCACAACCAGTAGTAGAACGTAGTATCTTGTTAAATGAATATCGTGTTTTCTAATCTTTAATCAAACCACAACGTTTTTAAATCTAAACTTTTGGCTTACTTTAATATCGTGTTTTCTAATCTTTAATCAAACCACAACGATGTTGAGAAGTTAGAGAAAGCACAAACAAATATCGTGTTTTCTAATCTTTAATCAAACCACAACAAACCGTAAATTCTCCACTTATTACGCCAAAATATCGTGTTTTCTAATCTTTAATCAAACCACAACTTCTGTTTCTGTTATTCGTACCCAGTTTTCAATATCGTGTTTTCTAATCTTTAATCAAACCACAACAAAGAATACGCATATACTTTTTACGAAGAAATATCGTGTTTTCTAATCTTTAATCAAACCACAACTGGTTCTTTAGTGCTTATTTTATATGCTAAAATATCGTGTTTTCTAATCTTTAATCAAACCACAACAAGACTATCGCATTAGAGATACAAGAAGAAAATATCGTGTTTTCTAATCTTTAATCAAACCACAACCTTCTTTTTGTTCTTTCTTTGATTTACTCCAATATCGTGTTTTCTAATCTTTAATCAAACCACAACTTTACAAAATTCTTTCTTTTTAAACCCTTGAATATCGTGTTTTCTAATCTTTAATCAAACCACAACCGTTGGATTAAATTCACTTTCATAATACGCAATATCGTGTTTTCTAATCTTTAATCAAACCACAACGCTAGTATCATGTTGTAAAAATAATAAAACAATATCGTGTTTTCTAATCTTTAATCAAACCACAACTGTAAATAGTAACGGAAAAATACGACAGTAATATCGTGTTTTCTAATCTTTAATCAAACCACAACTTGATTAGGTGGTTGGAAAGGCATTTCAAAAATATCGTGTTTTCTAATCTTTAATCAAACCACAACCTCAATTATCTATGGTGCTGATGACACAGAAATATCGTGTTTTCTAATCTTTAATCAAACCACAACCAGGATTATTAAATTAAACAAAACAAAAATAATATCGTGTTTTCTAATCTTTAATCAAACCACAACACTTGGGTTATCTAATTATGTCGAATTGCAAATATCGTGTTTTCTAATCTTTAATCAAACCACAACTGTTCTTTGAGTTTCAACTTTTTCATAAACAATATCGTGTTTTCTAATCTTTAATCAAACCACAACACTGGTATCACAACAAACGCAACAGCATGGAATATCGTGTTTTCTAATCTTTAATCAAACCACAACCCTCTTGCTTTAATTGAAAATCTACCGAAGAATATCGTGTTTTCTAATCTTTAATCAAACCACAACCCTATGCTTAACAAAGGATATGTACATTGAAATATCGTGTTTTCTAATCTTTAATCAAACCACAACCAGGCAATCCTATAGCTTTTTACCCACATAAATATCGTGTTTTCTAATCTTTAATCAAACCACAACTATTCCTTGAAGATGTTCAGTTAGAAAAAAATATCGTGTTTTCTAATCTTTAATCAAACCACAACCTAATGGGACTCCAGCTTTATAAAATAAATAATATCGTGTTTTCTAATCTTTAATCAAACCACAACTAATCCTTGAAACAAATGTTTTTTATTGATAATATCGTGTTTTCTAATCTTTAATCAAACCACAACTCTAAATTTAAGAGATGCTATTCTTCGGTAAATATCGTGTTTTCTAATCTTTAATCAAACCACAACGAGACCATTATGTTACCATTACACTATTTCAATATCGTGTTTTCTAATCTTTAATCAAACCACAACGAGTCTCTACAGGAGGTACAAGGCAATCAAAATATCGTGTTTTCTAATCTTTAATCAAACCACAACGGGCGGCGCGGTATATGATGACGAAAAGAAATATCGTGTTCTCTAATCTTTAATCAAACCACAACTTGGCATAAAAGCTTCTAAATCATTTTCTAAATATCGTGTTCTCTAATCTTTAATCAAACCACAACATTTGAGAACTTCTCAAGAAAAGAGTTACAATATCGTGTTCTCTAATCTTTAATCAAACCACAACTGATTTAGCAAACAAAATCAATTATAGAGGAATATCGTGTTCTCTAATCTTTAATCAAACCACAACTCGCTCCTGACCTTTCTCGAACTTCTCGAGAATATCGTGTTCTCTAATCTTTAATCAAACCACAACTATTTACAAATTCAGTTAGTTTGCAAAGATAATATCGTGTTCTCTAATCTTTAATCAAACCACAACTTTGCTGTTTTCTTTTCTGCTTGAAGCTCTAATATCGTGTTCTCTAATCTTTAATCAAACCACAACTTAAAATCCATTAGCAGAAAATCAAAAGATTTTTCGTTGTGGTTTGGCTGTTTAAGACTATGAAAATCTTATGTCAAAGAACCTATTCTCTTTTTTATATTTTTTGAAATTTTCCTGATGGCAATACTTTAAAATCAATTCCTTCAACAAAAGCCGAAAATTGATTATGATTCATTTTTCTTGTTGGTTTATTTTCTCCTAATTTAAAAGTACCATCAGGTTTAAAATTATCTTTTTTAATATCATCTGATTTTCTAGCTTCTTTAAAATATCTTAACATGATTACCCCATATTCATCAATTTTTCCTGATGGCCTAACTATTCTTTGAATTGACAACCCTTCAATAATGTAAATCCTTCCTTTTAAATCAATAATTTCCGTAATATCTTTCGGAGTTTCCGTTTCTTTATCATAAAAAACAACTTGTTGTCCTCTTTTTAAAACGACATCACGGTTATTACTTTTTACTATTGGAATTTGTACTTTTTTACCTTGAATTTCTTTTTCTTTAGATAAAGGATAATTCCCTTGACCTTGTTTAATTAATTTTACTAAACTGAAATTATTAATCAATTCGAAATCTCGTTTACCATCTAACTCATATATAGCCATTGCATAATTCTCATCATTCTGCGCATAAATCACTTGTTTATGTTCAAAACGAGATTTAGATAAAAGGCTATGTTTTTTTATCTCTAAAGGGTTTTTAACATTTGGAACGAAAACACGAACCTTATTGATTGGAATCCCAACTAAATTTTTCTCCTCATTTGGCTCTCTCATCCAAATAGTAGTTCCTTCTTTAATTACAGCAACTTTTTTTCCTAAAATTGTTTTAAAAGTTATTTTGCCTTCTTCGACAGCTTTTTGAATTTTTTGAGCAACAACAGGATCAACAATATTTTTAATATCATTATCTGATAATTTTGTCAAAGCTTTCCTCTCAACAAAATTAATTACATCATTCCCTTTTATGTCTTTTTTTAAAATAAAAGTTCCGTTTGATGTATGCTTCGGTTTATTTGTGAACTCATCTAACTCAGGCTGTTTTATTGCTCCATAATTTCCTGCTAAATGCAAAGAACCTCTTACTGTGTCACCTTGATGCAATCTTGGAATTTTTTCTCCTTTTTCGTTTAACTTGTAAATTACTTTCCCATTAGCATCTTTTTTTGGTATTGCTTTTCCTTTTTCATCACGCTCTATTTCGGCTACATATTGCTTTTTTCCACGAACTCTAATAATTTTTTTAGACTGTTTTTTAACATTGTCAGGAGTGAAATGCGAAACTAAAATTTCATCCTCAATTTTCAGCAAATCTTCTTTGAAGGTCTTCCAGGGTTTTGCTTGTTCAATTATAGCTTTTGCCTCTTTTTTGTTTTGCTCGTCTTCCAATCTCCATGCGTGAGCCAAAACATCGTATTTGTCTTTGGTCATACAGGCAATCGTTATGGCATCAATTGTATGGTGTGTATGTTTACTTCGGTCTTTTTCTTTGTATTGCTTGAATCCGTTTTCATCAATATAACTTTCCTGAATTCCCCATTGTTTTCTAAATTCGGCAACCATTCCACCTTTTACGCTTTCCACTCTTTTAAAATACGATTTTAAATAAGCTTGCGCATATTTGGTAATAATTCCTGTATCCGGGATTTGGCTGTTTTTGAATCCAACCTTTGGTTCTTTCCAAATAAATCTATCATATTTTCCTTGAAGATAATCTCGTTTTAAAGTCAAATAATGTCTTCTTCTTATTTTTTTATCTTTTATTTCTTTAGTTGATGCTACTTTTATTTGTTTAGTAATAAGTTTTATTTCATCATCTAATTTTTCTGCCTCTTTTTTCCAATGCTGAATTCTTGGCAAAATATCATTGTAATTAGATAATTCTATTGGCATTTTTTTACCTTTAATTGTTCTATTAAAATCTTTATCACAAAGTGTTTTGTTCATCAATGAATTATCTTGTGAAATACTTCTTGGTATTGTATGCTCAATATCAAATTTTGGATCTGAACCCAAAAAACTATCTATACTGATTGTTCTTCCTGTATAAACACAAATATGATTTTGCTCTTCCCAAATCTTGTATTTTAAAAGTTCTTCTTTAGTAATCAGTCTTCCATCTTTAGTTTGTTGTAAAGCTGATTCAAATCTTTGTAAATCCTCATTGGTGACGATTACTAATTCATTACCTGTCTTTATTTGATAGAGTTCTTTAATTTTTGATTCATAAATTTTATATAATTCTTCTCTTTCTTTTTGATAATCCTGAATTCCCTTTCTTCGATTCGCATCATTCAATTCACGAGCCATCTCAATGTGAATTCTTGTATTTTCGTCAACTTCTCCTTCAAGAATAAGCGTATTCAAAACTTTTCGCAATTGGTGCAAAGCTCGCATTGCCATAGGATTTTTAATGGATGAAGTCAAAGGGCTTCCTAAAACTACTTTTTCATTTCCAAACTCATCTTTGATAATTTTCTTTTTGAAAACCTCGATATCTGATGGATGATATAGTTTTTTTAGCCTATTATTTACTTTCTTTTCCTTCTCTTGGTCTGTTCCTTTTTCTTCACTACAAAATACTTGACCAGTTTCATTTTCTCCTTTCAGAAATTCTAAAACTTTTTCATCTAATCTCTTTATTTTGATGAACTCATATTTCTTTAATTGTTCAATAAAAATTGGTAACAAATGATTGAAAATGGCTTGTTGCTCTCTTTCATCCTCCATCTTATTTGATTTGTAAAAAACAAGTAATTTTTTCTTCAAATCATTTGCAAATTCTGGTTCTGCTTCATTTGAATAATATACTTTTTTACCATCTTCATTTTCAGTTTTATATTCTTTTATTAAACCATTAACAACTTCCAACAAACCTTTTTCAAAAGTGTAATTTTCAATAATTTCTGCGATTTTATTTTGAATATAGTTTCTCTGTTCAACATCCTTCCAAATTTCGGCATCCACAATAGTTGAAATGTTTGCCATAAATACGGCGTGAGAATACAAAAGCCCTTCTTTTAGATAAGGCAAAATTTTAGTGATTGCAGATAAACTCAAACTGGCAAAATCCTTTTTCAATTTTATTTTACTAAAAGCTTTTGCACTTTTATCATCTAATCCTAATTTTTCTTTTGCATATTCATATAAATAAATATCCGAAGTCGAAACAGAAAGCAAATGCCATAAATCTTTGTAATCAACTGTTTTGGTTACTTCTTCTTTTTTAGCATTTAGTGTTTGATACGTGAATATTTTTGTTTTCCAATCATCCCCGACAGTATTTTTCAATGAAGCAGAAACCTGGCAAGCCGAAACACTGTCTGTTGGTTTGTAGTTAAACCAATAAAAAAACTCATTCTTTTTTGAAGATTTGTAATAGCCGAAACTCGCTCCTTTTTCAACAAGTTCTTTAGCTAAAACTTCAAAATTAAAATCGTTCTTTCTGTAGAATTTCGGAATCAATTTCAATTTCTCTTCTTGTGTCAGAAAACGCAATGTTTTTTCACTTTGGGTTCCAATCTTTATGGTGTTCAAATACGTCCACATTCTGTACTCCTCAAAATCCGGATGAGAGATAGCGCAACGTGATTTGCTTTTTTCAAAAGAGCACTTTCCAATCAAGCCTTTCTGTGATTTTAATGGTCGCTGAAAGAAAATGGCTTTATACAAATCTTTGGCTAAACCTGTAAATTTCTTTTCGGGTAATTTTTCGGTATTATCAATTCCTTCAATTCCCTGAACTTCACAAATTATTTCAAATTCTTTAAGATAATGTTCCTCTCTTGAAGTATATTGATTTCTGATTTCCCCTTTGTTGTAAAGACTGTAAAAGTATTGTCCTAATGTTTTAAAATTTCCATCAAGCATAGCTTGTGAAATGTCTTTGATTTTTCCTTTTACTTTTCCTAAATCATCTTTTTTATTTAATCTGGCAATGAGTTCTTCTTTACATTTCTCAATATCATCTTCATTCTTTTTAGTTATTGCTATCAATGAAGTATATAACTTTTTCAATTTGCCTTCTCCTTCGTCCAAATCTTTTTTAAATCCACCTTTTACGGTTTCATCGATAATTCCAAGATTTATAAAATAACTTTTTAATTCTTCCAAAATTAAATTTGTTGTATCCAAATCTTCAATTAACGACTGAATTTGAGGATTATGTTCTTCAAAAACTCCTTCTGCTGATTGGTCAAGTCTGTTGCTCAAAAAACCCCTTCTTTGGGCAATATGGTAGAAAGCTCGTCCAAGCTCAAATAAAGCTACTTTTTGTTTACTGGCTCTATCCCTAAAAACATAAGGATTTTTATTTTCAACTTCATCAGTTCGTAACCATTTCAGGAATTCAGGATTAAGCGGATATTTTTTAAAACCTGATTTTTTCCAGTCTTCAACTTCTTCAATCGACAAAGGACACATTCCATTTAAAGAGAGAATTTTTAGAGTTTCGTATTTCCTTAATTTTCTTCGGTACTTTATTTTTCTTGCACTTCTGTAAGCTGTTCTTTCAGAAGCACGAGAACTTTCAATTCCTTTTTCTGACTTAACTCCTTCTGAAAATATCCTAACTCCTTTATCAATAATTTGCTCCTTGCCTTCATTTTCAGTATCTATAATCGCCCACCCTATCGAGTTTGTTCCTAAATCTAAACCTAGTATTCTTGCCATGTTTGTTTATTTTGTAACTAAAAATAAGGAAAAGTTTTTTGTTTAAAATGTGGAAAACCGTAAACTTTTATAAAATTGTTTTGCCTATATTTGTGATAGATAATTTTATTCTAATCTTTAATCTTATCACAATAAGGCTATATGCCGTAGATGAAAATCTTTAGTCCTGCTTCGGTGGGACTTTTTTATATAAAAAAAACACCCTTATGGGTGTTCTATAAAAGATTCAAGCTTTATCTATTTGTTCCAATTCTTTTCAATCCATTTTATTAATTCTTCACGATCATCTACATCTTTGATTTCTTTATCACGAAGTAATTTTTCAACTTTTTGAAATAATGCCTTATTGGTTAACTTATGCTTGTTCAAAAATTGATTACAAAAGTAAACCACTTCATATTCTTCTGTTTTATCCACTTTTTGTCTGTCTAAAACTCCAATGTATTTTGGATTGTCACCACCATCAACAGTAGGAGAATAATCATCGTAAACTAAATCTGCATTAGTAAAATTTCCCATAACTTTTATCTTTTAATTATTAATTACTCCACTTCATACAATCCAACAGTATCCAACAATTCTTGTTCGAATAAATAGATATCGTCAATACTTTCTATTGGTTGTCGATTTTCATTTTTGTCGTTATTGAATAATCCAATATACTTTTTCCCACCGTTAAGATGTAGTCTACAAAGTGGTTTACGATTGTTGTCATCTAACAGTATACCGAAATACGATTGAGTATCCCTGTGCACAATTCGGTTAGTAGTAACCTTTCTTCTCAAAATAGCTACTACGATTCTATACGCTTCTAATTCTTCATCAGTTGTATTTACTCGAGTAGCTTCAGGCTCTTCAATTTGATCTTTTTCTTGTATGATGACTTCTTTGTTTAGAGCAAAATGCAGTCGCTCATTGATTTTTTCTCCTATCAGCTGACCAAAAGCCTTTTGCACTAACTCTGTGAATTCTTCCATGACTTTTTCGGTCAATCTGCCGTTATACACTTTTGAGGTAAATAAGCGGACAAATTCCGTGGAAGGCTTTTCTATTTCTATATCAATTTGCTTTCGGATTTCCTTGATGTATTTGAGCGAACTGGCATTATCCAAAATCTTATTGATATCAAAATTGGATTTGTGAAACTTGGCTATCTCATTGACAGCACTGTCTTTCAATGATGCCATGTCGAATTCAAAAAATGGCTTTTCGTCCATTTTGTTTTTCTCGTCTAAATCGGTAAAAAACTGATACTGTATACCGTTGGTCAACAATGCAAAACGAGTTTTACTAACATGAAAATACCTGAACAGCTGTGATCCATGAACCGTAAGATTCTCTTTCCAGTTCTTGCATTCAATAATCATAATAGGTTCGCCGTTTTGAACAATTGCGTAATCTACTTTCTCTCCTTTTTTGATACCTAAATCGGCGGTATATTCTGGCACTACTTCGGTTGGATTGAAAGTATCGTAACCTAATAGATTTATAAACGGAAGTACAAAAGCATGCTTAGTCGATTCTTCCGTTTCAATTTTGTCTTTAAGCTGGTGAATTTTATCCGCTAATTGCTTGAGTTGTGTTTGAAGTTCCATGATTTAAAATTGATTATTGATTTGAACTTCATATTTTTCACAATTTTGAATATCCACTCCCATGACGTCTATGGTTTTTTCCGCTCCAGCAGCAAAGTTTGCCGCATTACCTAAACCTGTTCCAACAATGTTTCCATCTTTATCATAAAACGTAGCCTTAATATCTACATAATTAATTAACTTATCTGTATTGTTTCTAACTCTACAGTGGATTGTATATGAATCCATACTTTCTTCAAAAGTCGCATCATGCTTAAGTATTTCAACATCTGGCTTTTTTTCTGAGTTTGTACTAGATTCCGATGAACTTGAAGCTTTTCCACTTTCTGTTTTATCATTATCACTCCCAAAAGCCATAAATAGAAAACCTGTTAAAACAAATGCAGATATTAAATGTTGTATTCTTTTCTTCATAATTATTATAAATTAATTGTTATTATTTTTTTGTTGATTATAAATGGCATAAAAAATCCGACTAAGTACATTACTATATCAATCCAATCAAAAGTTCCTGATACAATCGAGATACTTTGTGCTATTTCTGATAATAAAGCAATTAATGGAAGCCCAATAAACCAAAATAGATTACTTGAATTGACTTCATTCTTCCATGCAACAAGCATCAAACTAATGAATGAAAACAACCATAAACCATCTGGTAATGAAAATTTTATCCAATTAGGGATTAACATGTCATTATTTATTGTAAAGTTTCTTATTGCTAGAATTACTTTAGATAAACCAATTGCATTGAACCATGAAAACATTTTTAATGATTCTACTCTAAAAGAAACATATATAAAACCTCCTAAAAAGACTGATAGAAAAGGAAAAAGGTTTTTCATAATTTTATATAAAAATCATTAGTTATTTATATGAACAAACATCCAGTGGTTTTAATTAAGCATATTGAATTAATTCCCAAACTACACTTTGATTATTGTAAGTAGACTAATCACCTTTCCTAAAAGCTTTTATACTGCTTTTGGATCTTGTTCTTTATTTAAGAGCTTTTTTAAATCGTTTATCATTTCTTTAATCTTTTTCCTTTCTCGTTGTAGTATATGTAGTACTTGGATTTGATTTAGCTTCCTTTTTAGTTACATATCTTCCAGTTTCTGCACTACGTGATTGCTTATAAGTCTTGGTTTTCTTTTCTTGAGCTGAAACAGCTATAACCATTAACATTACTAATGGGATTGCAAACATTTTTCTCATAATCTTTATAATTTAAAACTTTGTTAATCAAACCTACTACCATTAAAAACCAATTCCTTACGGGAAACCGTAACACATAAAAAAACCTGCAAAAAATTGCAGGTTTGAAATAAGTTATAACAATAAAGACTACACTAACCCCATATCTTTAGCTATCGCTACTAGGTGAATAGTATTATTGGCATGAAAATAATCTTTAAGTTTAGAGATTCTTTTTTCGATAGTACTTTTACTATTGGGAGTAATATTTAATTCTTTGAACTTGGCTTCCATATTTTCTTGAGGAATGCCTAATGATAATTGAGTAAGCAGTTGAATATCATAATCATCAATTTCTGAAGTTGTTTTATCTTGCAACGCGTGTTCTACAGAAGGTGAAATGTATTTTTCCTTGCCGCCCCAAACTGTTTCTATCGCTTTTTTAAGTTCGCTAGAGGTATTACGATGTTTAACCACATAACCTTCGATACCATAATCATGGAGTAACTTTTTAATTTTATGAGGTCGGTCATCAATTGAAAAGGCAATTATTTTGAGTAAAGGAAACTGTTTCCTAACTTCTGAAATCAATTGTTCTCCTGAAGTAATTTTAGCATCTCTATGATCCGCTTTAAAAGACAAGTCGGTAATTAATAATTGAAAAGGAACGTTCTCTATTTGTGCCTTTTTTAATCTTAATAGTGCATCATCACAGTATTTTACATATTCTGCCGAAGAAATATTCAATTCACTCACCGCTTTTTCAGTTGCGATATTATTCAAATCAATGTCATCAGCCACTAAAATTTTTGAAAACATAGTTATGTGTTTATTTGGGAATACTAATTTTTACTTTTAAACCATTACTGGCTGCATCAAAAGTAATTTTTCCGTTTATGTTTTGAATACGGTTTTCCGCATTCGCTATACCGCCTTTTTTAACCTGCTGCATTTCCATTCCCTTTCCGTTATCAGAATAATCAATAGTAATATCATTTTTATTGTTCGTAAAGCTTACTATAACAATACTAGCCTGACTGTGTTTTTTCATATTCACTAAAAGTTCCTGCAAAACTCTAAATAGTGTTATTTTTTTAATTTCAGACACATTACCCCAATTGATATTTTCATCTTTTTTAATGATAACATTTTGTTCAACAGATTTATAACCATTAATCATTTCGATTAAGTTTTCTATAAAAGATTCCCCAGTTTCTATCGATTCGTTTTCTTTAGATATGTTTCTGGAGCGTTGATACAGGTTATCCAATAAATTAATTAAGGTTTCTTTATTTTCAGGTTCTTCAATTTTTTTGGTTTCCACAAAAGACATGGTATGAAAAACATCATTAGCCAACTCGTCGTGTACTTTTTTGGCAATTCTTGTCTCTGTTTGGTATGAGGCTTTTAATCGATCTTCCTTTCTTTTGTTTTTAAAGTAATAGAAAAGAAAAACGACAATAATCACTAATACTATTGCACTGAAACTCCAGAAATTAATTTCATTTTTGTTTTTTTGAAGTTGTAAATCATTTGCTGTTTTTTCATTTTTAAGCTTTAGGTTTTCTTCATTCACCAATCGAGCATCATAATGCATTTTTGCAAATTGGCTTTTAGTGCTATTTCGTACTTGGGTAATACTATCATTTAACACCGCATACTTTAAGGCAAGAGCGCTATTATTCCCTGATGTCTTTATTAATAACAATAAAGCTTCCAGTCGTTCATCAACACTATTGTGTTTAGTCGACTCTTTATAGGCTTGTTGTGCAAAGCTTCTCGATTTCTGTAAATTATAGGGTAAATAGTATTCTGACAAATACAGATAACTTTCAATACGACCATAGGAATCATTTTCCTTATCACTCATTGCGAGAGCATCTTGCATTAATTTTAGTCCTTTCCCCTTTTCCTGAAGTTTAGTATAAGCATAGCCAAGGTTATTCATATAAATCGCTCTCCTTTTTGGTAAGGTATCCAGAAACTTCCATTTCAAAGCTTTTGTCAAAAGGCTAACCGATTTTTTATAATTCCCTTGTATTGTATAAACATTAGCCATATTATTGAGCACAACGGCTTTGGTCAAACTATCACTTGCTAATCGATATGCCTCACTGTAATAAAGGAGTGCCTCATCATAATTTTTTAATTCCTTAGCAGAAATTCCTAGTAAATTGTTAGCAGCAGGAAGATATTCATTATTCCCTTTTATATAAGGCAAAGCGTCTATTAAGTTATCCTCACTGCCAAAATAATCACCCATGGTTTGCTGGGCTCTTGCCATTTGAAGCAAACAATAGGCAATGTTTTCCTTGTTATGTATAGAGTCAAAGGATACCTTAGCTTGGGAGTAGTAATAAAAAGCGCTATCGTATTTTGCTTTTGTATAATACGTATCTGCTTTGTCTTGATAGGCTATTGCTTTTTTATTGCGTTCCTTATCAACGGCACTTTTTTTGACCTCTTGATTATCAATCTGATTACAAGCCAAGCATAAAAAACAAAAAAATATACAAAATAAAAACGGGGAACGATTCATATTGATTCTTTCCCCGAATTTACTAATTCTTATTTTAAAACTCACAAATTAATTAAGGCTTTGGAGGTTTGATAGGCACAACATCATCCCCAGGACCTGGTCCAGTAAGTAAATTTATAGTAAGTGTATCCGTAGGTATTGTATCTGTTTCTTTAAGAGTAACATTAGACACTTCATCTTTACTATTTTTATTTGCATAACCATTAGCGATACCTTCAACACTGTCAGTATCACAAGATACCGCACTAAAACCTAGAGCTGTACAAACAGCAACATATATAAAATTTTTCATTTTTCTTCAATTAAAAATTACATAGGTCTGGCCGTTCGAAAATCATTTTCGAATCTTTTAAACCATCCCTAAAATTGCTTTTAGAGTACTCTGTTATTTTTTTGGGAAGAAAAAAGTAGGTTCTCACACAAAGGGTTATCTATACTTCCCTTTTCAGATTCCAATGCGGAAAACCGTACTTTGGTTTAAACTAGTTTTGTACATTTGTTCATATCGCGAAATAGAGCAAGAACTAATTCTGAAGCAAAGATGCCCCACATTTGCCGCTCTATTGACAGACTGCTCCTGTATTTCCGATATTTCGGAGATTACAAAGACAGTTTTCCGATTATTCTAATTTTTCCGATAAATTTTGAAGTGCTTATGAGTAAAACTACTTTTGAAGATTATAAAAATGCTATATGGAGAGAGTTCGAAATCATTAAAAAAAATGATGTCACTGGCTTTTTTTCAGACTTATCCCCAGCAGCTGTTAGAGATTATTATATTCAGCTTATTGATAAAGGTGTATCGAAAGCAGATGAAGAAATAATGAGGTTGTTTTTTGAAACAAAGGAAAATGAATCATTAAAAAAGTCTGTAAATAATTCCAATACAGATAAGTTCAAACCAATAATATCTTTTTTAACAGGGAAAACCAAAAATCCTGATAAAAAAGTAAGAGTAGAATTGGCGGCCATTTTGATATCTTTTGAACAAAGACCTCATCATATATTTTCAAAAATTGGAATCGATAAAGATTACAGTGATTGCAAAATTGAACCTAAAACAGAATCTGTCATTGAGAAACCCAAAGAATCACTACAAAACAATCAAGATAGTAGATTGCAGAATCTATCTTTTAGTAATGTTTCAAAACATGAATATGTAGCTAATTCAAAGCAATCAATAAAAAAAACAATACTAATTTTAGGCCTATTATTAATTAGTTTTTTTACAATTTCTCTTTTTTACAATTATTTACGTCACAAAGACTGCCTAGAATGGAAAAATGATCGATATATTGAGGTAGATTGTGAAACGAAAGAAAATGGTAGCGTGAATTTGAATATCCTTTATGATGAAAGCCTACTCAAACGAAGAAAAATAACTCCAACAGACACTACAACGTATTTCAAAAACGGGAAAGCAGTAATATGGTACTGTAAAGGCAGTAATGGTGATTTAGAATTTTTTAATTTTTCCGGATATCATCCTGTAACTGGTAAACCACTACATCACATTACTGATTATATAATAGAAAAGTATATTGAAAAATAGTTTATTTTTCGTTATCAGCTTGATGTATTCTTTTTATCAGTTTGTTTTTAAGCAGTTCAAAATTCTCTTTTTGAAGTTGTAATTTTTCCAGTTTATATAAACTGTATTTGTGTAACGATTTTATAGCTCTAGCTCTAATACTAGATGCTAAACCAAATTTGTCATCATGATTTTCTAAAAATTCAGCAGTTTTAAGTGCGGCAAAACTCTCTGTTCGTTGCTTCTCGATAGTGTTGATTTCCTTTTGTACACGAGACAGTTTAATTTGTGTGTTTTCGTACGCTTCTTTTAGTTTTTCGTTGGTTTTGTGTTGTTCTTCTTTTATGAAATGTTGCACAGTTTTAGAAGTTTTCTCTTTTTGAACACCTTGCAATAAAACTGAAAATTGTTGTAAAGCATCAAGTGGTAAATCACGTTGTCCTGATTTGCACATAGTCCATTGACTTCTCGTAATTCCTAAAGCCATAGCCATTTCATTTTGTGTTAATCCCAACATGTTTTTTACCTCAGTCCGCTTTTTCATGACGTGTCCTTTTTATATGTTTTATTATTTAGACACAACTTTTGTGCCTTTTTTAGAAAAAATAAAAAAAGGACACAGATTGTGTGTCTTTTTTGCAAAATTTTTTTTTTTAGACACTAAAAAATAAAACGCTAAATATCACCAATTTTAGTGATTGTGTAAGTAATTTATAATGATTAGGTTTGAAAAAACAGTTAAAATTCCGATATAAGAAATTAATTGTCTTAGATAATTAAAAAAATTGATATGGAACTAAAAGATTTTAGAAAACTAATAATTGACAGTCCAATTAAGGATAAACTTAACAATTTGGAAATAGTTATCAATTTCCCTTATTTGGATTCAACAATTAAATTAAAAGGAATAGAGTCAATCTATGCATTTGTACATGACCAAGTCAAAGGCTGGAACAATATTGGTAAATTACCAGAATATTTAATTTCTTCAAAAAATTATTTTGAAAGCATTCGCTCAAAGTTATTAGAAATAGTAGATTTTTCTAATGAGAATCAACATTTATTTGATACCTTTTGGAGTGAACTCAACAACATTTTATCAGCAGAAAGGTTTAATAGAAGATTTATCTTTACATATGATAGTCCTGAAACTGATTTTATCATTGAAATAAATAACAAGAATATTGGTTCTACTCAAGGAACAATTGACTATTTAACTGGACAACCAATAAGCACAAATACAAGTAGAGATTATCTGACAGGAGTTCTACTTGCCTATGAATTTAAAAATCAAGCTGATTCTGAAATCTCTCATAGAAGAAACAATGAAAAAATTAGTTTAGGTCAAATAAGAACAAAATATAATGAATATATTGTTGAAGCTGAACAACATTTAAACCAATATATTACAGGTGCTAAAGAAAATTTAACAGACCATTTCAATTCAGTTGATGAACTAAAAAAAGAAAAAAATATAACATTTGATGATTGGCTTACAACCACACAAAAAGAATTCACAAGCTTTTTTGATATAACTAAAAAAAGTGTTTCGGAAAATGAAAATCTATATCGTGAGAAATTACGGTTAGAAGCCCCAGCTAATTATTGGAACAAAAGAGCCATTAAATTAAAGGACGAAGGAAACAAACATCTAAACAAACTTATTGGAATTTCTGTGATTAGTGCAATATTACTTTTTGCATTATTGTTTTTTATTGGTGATGATTATTTCAAAAGTGTTTTCAGTGATAATTTGAAAGGAATTAAATGGTCAATTATTTTAATTACAATTGTCTCATTATTGGCATTTTGCATAAGAATTTTGGCAAGACTGACATTTAGTTCTTATCATTTATCTCGAGATGCTGAGGAAAGAGAACAACTTACACACTTCTATTTAGCTTTAAAGCATGATACTTCGGTATCAGACAACGATAGGCAGTTAATTTTACAATCGTTATTCAGTCGTTCTGATACTGGTCTCTTAAAAGAGGATTCTGCACCAACAATGCCTAGCGGAATAATGGAAAAATATATATCTAAATAGAAAATGACAACACTAATATAAAATTAAACATAAATGAAAAAATCATTCAGTCTAATCCTAATCTTATTTTCGCTTCTGTCTTACTCTCAAAAGGAAAATATAGAATCATCAACAAGAAAATTTATTGAAAAAGCTCAGTTCACACGCATAAACAAAGATTGGACAACAATAGCTGAATTTAAATCGGGAATTGGTGAATATGTAAATTTTTATCCTATTGAAGTTATAGATCTTAAAAGCGGTGAAAAAGTTAATGCTTTACAACTCGATATGTACATTAAAAATCCAGATATATTTAAAACAGCATGGGTAGGAATCGATGAGATTGAAGAATTTATAACTTTTGTTGAAAAAAATGTTGTCCCAAATTTAGAACTTAAGTTTAAAGATAAATCATCAGAATTTATATTTAAAGCAAAAGAAATGACTTTCTCATATTTCATTTACGAAAAAACCAGAAAAATCACAATTAAATTAAATAGTTATGACAATGATAAAATTTTAAATTATACTTTCTGGACAGAAACACAGGTTGATAAAATACCAAAATTATTAACTGTTTTAAATAAAATAAAATAAAGTCTCCCGATAACGCGCATTTACACTCGAGCACAGCAACAGCTTAAGACATCCGCTCCTTGACAATAACAACAAGAATCTTATTGAAAAAGTGTATCGTGATAAGTTTGCCATAACTGGCTTGTATCCTGTAATTTTGTAGCGCAAAAAAGAAACTCGCTTTTTACTATTATGAATCCTTCCTTTTATACAGCAACCAAATTGGGATAGTACCCCGATGGCGCGGATTTATAATCCGTGCCTTGACACTAACAACAATCTTGTTAGAAAAAGTTTATCCTGCTATATTTGCTGAAACTATTTGTCTCGTATATTTTTGTAGCAAAAAAAGAAATTCGCTTTTTACTACTATGAACCCTCCCTTTTCAGACAGCAAACCGCTGATGGTTTTGATGCAAAAATGATGAAAAATTTTGAAGCTGCCCCTCCTGGAGATTATTATGATAAAAATGGGAATCATTTAGGTAGTGATGGTAAGAATGATGACAAAGCATATTTTGCGGATGGTATTAATTCAGATGGTTCTTTTAAAAACGCAAAAGAACTAAGTGTTTCAAATTCTGTTTTAAATCAACTAGCAAATACAGTTGCAGAAGAATCGAGTGGAAATTGGAAAGAATCTTTTGCTATTGCTTCAACAATAGTTAATTTATCAAATTATAAAAACAAAAACTGTTTCATCTACACTTCAAACTGAAGGAATATATGGTTATGGAAATGGAGGAAATTCTACTAAATATAATAATAATGCTGAATCTGGAATGCAAGCAGCTTTGAATGCAGTGATGGGAGGACGTGATTATTCAAATGGGGCATTACGTTGGGATGGTTTTGATTTTGCAAAAAATGGTTTTGACCATATAAAAGCGAGAACGGCACGATTAAATATAAATACTAATCATTTAAATACTTTCCTTGGTCATTCAGCATATAGCAAATACAACCCTACAAATAGTTTATCAGCAGGTGTTCATTTAGCTACATCTGGCAATTACAAAGGAATGTCATTATATTCATCATCTGCCACATACGGAGGCACCATATTTTGGGCCCCTAACCCAACAAATTTTGCCATTGGTACGAGTACAGTCAATGGCAGAAATAGTGGATTCTCACCCTGTATTCAATATGATATTGTAAAACCTAATATAAATTTCAATGGTAAGTATTAAGTACACTTTTATAGCAATAGTTTTCATCTTTATCGGATGTAAAAAAAATATTCAGAATGATAAAGACAATCCAAAAGAGGTCAAACATAGTGAGGTCACAAAAGGAATTGATATTCATGACTGTACGACAGTAAAAGATACCATTTTTAAGGATAATGACTATGTGAAATACATATCTTTAAAAGAAAAACAATACGGTATTGAGATAAAATTAAACAATGTGATTGATACTCTTAATTTTAGCTTCGATTGCAGTTCCCCTAATGGTATGATTCCTAAAATACTATTTAAACACGAAGACTACATTGTCTTATCTCAAGGAACTGGGTTTAATTATAGAAGTTCAATTTTATGTAACTTAGATAATAAAGGTAATAGAATTGACATAAATGAATATGAGATTGAGATTGTTGAACCTTCAGAAAATGATTTTTGTGCTTTTCTAAAAAATAATATTATATACCTATATAACAGAAATAATAAAATTTTACTTGCGAAAGACCTACCATCTAATTTTTTAAAATTTCAAACAAAAAAATGCCAACTGAATAAAGGCAAGGTTAATGTTTATTTTGAAAATAAGGAAACGTTAACTTATAACTTAAAAGAATTTGTATTGGTAAAAGAAAATTAAGAATGGTTGGTATAAGGATAAATATTATTATCATTTTAATAATTATTACTCTTTTTGGTTGTCAAGAGTCAAAAAAAAACATGTTTAAATAAGATAGAATACATATCTCAAAAAGAATCCTTAGTGACCTCAGTCATAAATATTAATACTACAATTAATGATTATGAACTACAAAAGAAGATTGATAATAATCAATTGAAGAGAGTATTCTTTTATTCAATAAAAAAAGAATTTAGAGATTATTTTGTTTTTTTTAAAACAATTAAAAAAGAAGATGGGCTATATGATTTCAAAATATTAACTAGTTTTTTTGATGCCAATAGAAGTTTTAATAATTACAAGATTGAACACCGTAAATGGAGTAAGGAAGAAATAGAAAAAACGATAAAAGGAGATATTGGATTGATTTTTGAAAATGATACAATCATACTAAAAGACTGTAATTAAAATATGATGAATAAAATTAACCTGATAGTGCGGATTTGTAATCCGTGCCTTGACACTAACAAGAATCTTGTTGAAAAGTTTATCCTGCTACATTTGCTGTAACTGATTTGTAGCGTATATTTTTGTAGCGTAAAAAAACTCGCTTTTTACTAATATGAATCCTTCCTTTTATACAGCAACCAAATTGGGATAGTATCCAATTTCTCTGCGCTTGTAGCTACTGACTTCAAGGGAGAGACAAATGCACTATGTTGCACAGGAATTTAGAGGGCGATTTTAAAGAGATTGTTTCCCTATTACGCCTAAAAGAAAATATAACCGTAGTTACTCCCGAAGATCTAACCGCACTAAATCTAACCAAAAAAGGGAATCTTGCTCGTGAAATAATTTTAAATGATTTACAATTATTAAGTGATTTTGGCGCTTCGCCAACGCTTAATTTATTGAAGTGTTATGAGCGCGATGATGAATTTGATTTCATATCGACTGATGTGTATTCGTTTCATGTCGATCGTTCACCCATTGCCACAGATACTTTTTTATGTACCTATCATGGAGCGGCTAATGATATCATTCCTAATGCACAAGTCACGCAAAAGGTTCTAATTCCAGAAATTAGAGCAAAACTAGAAAAACTACACGATGGCCCTCCTGAAGAATTTGAAAACTTTTTGAAAGAGATTTATTTCGACTTACATTATCAGGCTCATGAGGGTGCAGCACCTATTAACTTAGGTAATGGACACATTTGGAGACTGGCTGTAGATCATCCCAACCAGCAAGTAGTACCTTGTATTCATAGAATACCAAAAGAAAATGAAGGAGAGTATCGATTGTTGTTAATCTGCTAAACAAATGCTTTGTCTGTTGGCTTCAATAAAATTCAATGTAAGCATTAAAAAGAAGTTAACATCAGTAGTAAGTCAACTAATCTATGACTATCTAATTATTTTGCGGAGTATTTGAGCATGACAAATTTGGAGACGATGTGTATTTTATCAAACACAAACCAAAGAGAACGTCAAGCCCAATGATTTGGTATAATTTTTAACTGTAATTTGTGTTTTTTCTTACAAATAGTTAATCTTCTGCTAAATTCATTTTGGCATAAACAAATCGGCATCTTGTTTGATATTTCTTACATATAATTTTAAAACTAAAAAATATGTATTCATTTAACAAGATTACACTAGCATCAGATTGCGATGTGTTATTAGCATGGGCAGAGAAAGAAAAAGCAGATTTAGCTTTCAAGAAATTCTCAGAAGAGCGTATCACAGCAAATTACAGTAGCACTTCGGTAGAAATTGAAGCGGTATTGCAAGGTGTATTAGCCGAAATTTCGGCAGTACAAACAGTTATCGATGTATTACCAGAAGGCCCTACTAAAGAGAACGAAGTAAAAAGAAAAGTAAGACTCGAGTACAAGAAATTTTTGTTAGAAAACAGAAAGGACAGTTACGGTTCTGTAGCTTTACTGGAAAAAGAGCTGGATCTTGAACGTATCAACAAAGAACTTACTGAAGTTGATTTGTTTATCACAGGAATTACAGCACACAAAGCCACATTGTAAATCCAAAAAAGGGCATCAGGAATGATGCCCTTTTTAGTTATAACTAGTCAGTTTATTTACCCGATGGCGGATTTGTAATCCGTGCGCAAAGTCTCCTAACTTTGAGTGATAAAACAAAAGCTACAAAACTAATGTTGTAACTTTTATAAATTAAATTATTCCTGTAGCACTAATTTATTTCATCAATTTGATTAATTAGGCTACGACTTCTGCTACTAAACCATAAGTAAAGAAAAACAAATAGTATAAAACTACACAAATACTTATATTTGCAAAATGAGAAAAATCATTTGGCTTTTATTTTTATTTATAACTTTTGGATGTTCTCGAGAACCAAAAAAATTACCTTATTTGGGAAATCCCATTACACAAGGTAATGATACTATATATCCAAAAATTAATGATTTTTCATTTATTAATCAAGACAGTACGATTGTCACAAACAAGACTTTTAAAAATAAAATTTATGTCGCCGACTTTATATTTCTCTCATGCCCAACAATTTGTCCAAAGATGAATGTTGAACTCAATAAAGTCTATGAGGTTTATAAAAACAATCCAAAAGTTAATTTTTTATCACATACAATTGATCCAGAAAGAGATAGTATACAAAGATTGAAAGATTATAAAACATCATTAAAATTAAATGAGAACTGGCATTTTGTTACAGGGAATAAAGATAGTATTTTCAATATTGCTACTAAAAGCTATTTTACTACGGCTTATCCTGACGTAAATGAACCTGGTGGTTTGGTTCATGGTGGAGGACTATTATTAATCGATAAAAATAGACATATTAGAGGTGTCTATGATGGAACAAATCCTGAAGAAACAAAACGTTTAATTAATGATATTAAATTATTATTGAAGGAATAGATTAATGAAAAAAGTAATTGTCCTTTTTTTACTTTTTATTTTCACTTTCCAAATTACTAAAAGTTTTTGGATCATATCCTCTTTTCATATAAATAGAGATTACATAGCCAAAAATATTTGTATCAACAGATTTGATAAAATACCAACCTGTAAAGGACAATGTTTTCTTACTAAAGAGTTGAATAAAGAGCAAAATGAAAACAATAAAAATATAACAATTACTGAAAAAGACACTCTTTTTATTGCGCCAACTCATGATGTATTCACTTTAATTAAAATCGCAATAACTACTTCTAACAAGATAGCTAATTTATATCAAATCAGTCATTATACTTCTTTTCTTCTCTGTGTAGATAACCCTCCCGAGTTAGTTTAATAATTTTCAATAATTATTAATTTAAAACTCACCAAATATGCAATCAAGTCTTATCTCGATTTGCAATATGGAGGATTTTAGCAAAAGTAATTATGATATCTTTTATGATTCATTAAAAAGATTTAATATCAAATTCCCATTTGTTGAAGAATCGCACAAACACGATTTTTATTCTATTTTGTTTGTAGATACTTGCAATGGTGAGATTGAAATTGATAATCATAAAATCTACTTTAATTGCCCTAAAGTTGTTATTATTCAACCCAATTGCATATCTAAAATAAATTTACATCCCGATACATCGGGCAAAATTATATCTTTTACCGAAACCTTTTTTTCGTTGCGTTACAACAATAATTCATTAAATGATTTTTCATTTTTTGAGAATGGCAGCAAGCCTTATATGTCTTTAGACTTTCATCAAAAACAGCATTTACAAACATTTTTTGAATTGTTTGAATATGAATACAACGCAATACTTAAGGACAAAACAAAAGCATTACGCTCTTATTTAAACATTTTATTGGTGCAACTAGAACGCATTTACAATCCACAAATTAGTAACAAAACACACAATAGCAAAAATGAAAAAATAAAGGAGTTTGAAAAACTGGTGGAGCAATATTTTAGAGCGCATAAAATGCCATCATTTTATGCCGAAAAATTACATGTCACGCCAAATTATTTAAACAAAATTTGTAAAAATGAAGTAAGTAAAACCGCTGGAGATATTGTTAGAAAAAGAATTACCATTGAAGCACAACGCTTATTGCATTATACAAATTTATCAATCAACGAAATAGCACATGATTTAGGTTTTGAAAACGTATCTTATTTTATAACCTTTTTCAAAAAGCAAACGTTTGTCACGCCCGAACAATTCAGAAAAGACACAAGCCATTAAACAACAATTAACATTTAAAACAATGAAAAAAAATCAAATTTTATCCGTTCTCTTATTAATCTGTGTTTCAGTATCAGCACAGTTTACACAAAAGCCATTGCCTTATAATTACAATGCTTTAGAACCATTTATTGATGCGCAAACAATGGAAATCCATTACAGCAAACATCATGCAGCTTATGTAAAAAACTTAAATACTGCAGTCATTGGAACAGATGCTGAAAAAATGACAATTACAGAGATTTTTGCTAATGTTTCTAAATTAAGTCCAGCCATAAGAAACAATGCAGGTGGACATTTTAACCACGAATTCTTTTGGTCAATTCTTACTCCAGAAAAAAACACCAAGCCATCTGCCGATTTAGAAAAGGCAATTAATGAAACTTTTGGAAGTGTAGAAACATTAAAAGAAAAAGTGAATGCAGCAGCAGCTTCACGATTTGGTTCGGGTTGGGTTTGGTTGTATGTAGGTCAAGAAGGAAAATTGGCCATTTGCACAACAGCGAATCAAGATAATCCGTTGATGGATATAGCCGAAAACAAAGGAATGCCAATTTTAGGGATTGACGTTTGGGAACATGCCTATTATTTAAAATATCAAAACAAACGCGCTGATTATGTTAATGCAATTTGGAACGTAATCAACTGGAATGAAGTGAGCAATTATTACAAAACAGCTACTACTAAAAAGAAAGGTAAATTTGATGATTGGCAAGCCTTGAAAGATTTTCATAAAGTGATGTCGCAAACCTTTCATCCAAGTGAAGAAGGAAATTTAGAACCAATTAAAAAACGCTCTAGCGAAATGGTTGAAAAAGCAAATTTACTGGCAAAATCAATAATTCCTGCGGAGTTTAATTCAAAAGAGGTTGTGGCTGCTGTTAAGAAACTAGAAACCGATAGCAAAAAACTAGACAAACTAGTGAAAAGCAAAAAATCAGACAAAGAAATTACAATGGCATTGACAAAGCTACATGATGTTTTTCATGAAATTATTGGATTATGTAGTAACGAAGACCATCATTAATAAAAAAGTATAATATGAAAAAACTAATCTATCTGTTGTTAATTGTAATAACATTCAGTTGCAACAAAAAAGAAGCTAACGTAGTAAAAGAAACTACTAGCGTTATTGAACCAAAGAATCCACTAAACAAATTAAAATACGATAACAAAATAGATTTTTATTGTAAAATGGATATTACTAAATATGGAGTTAGTGATACCACACATTATAAAGGAAAACTTTATGGTTTCTGTGCTAAAATGTGCAAAGATGAGTTTTTGAAAAATCCTGAAATGTATTTGGCTAAAAAGTAAAATACAAGGATTGAAAACGAAATTAATAGGTGTAAATAATTAAAAAACAAAGCTGTATTTTGAAACCAAGCAGGAACGTTTTCGAAACTTCCTGCTTGGTTTTATTATAGATAAAAAATTGAAAAGCAAAATAGAAGTAGCGAATATCAAAACAATCATGGTTTTTTAATGAGGTAATTTTGCAAAAAATTAAAATACTGACAAAATGAAAAAACTTTATTTTCTAACACTCTTAATCTCCTCACTTAGCTTTCCTCAATATTCTGAGTTTGCATGGAATACAAATGGTATAACTGTAGCTGGTGGAAATGGTTCAGGAAGCAATACAAATCAACTAAATTTTCCATATTCGGTAATCGTTGATACAAATAACAATTTATACATTACCGACACACAAAATCACCGAATTCAAAAATGGACAAGTGGAGCAAGCGAAGGTGTGACAGTTGCTGGTGGTAATGGAGCTGGGGCAAATGCCAATCAATTAAATACTCCAACCTGTGTTTGGGTCGATGAAAACCAAAACATCTATGTAATGGATTCGTTTAATAATCGTATTCAAAAATGGGATGCTGGTGCAACTACAGGAACAACTGTTGCTGGTGGAAATGGTGAAGGCTCAGCTTTAAACCAATTCAACAAACCTGGAGGATTTTATTTTCGAAACAATGCTTTTTATATTGTAGATGCAGGAAATAATCGAATTATAAAATGGATTTTGGGCGAAACTTCTGGAGCTGATATTGCAGGAGGAACGTCTGGAAGTGCTGCGAATCAATTAGCTAATCCAACAGTGAATGGAACTATTTATGTAGATGCAAATGAAAATCTATATGTAACTGATTACGTTAACAACAGAGTTCAAAAATTTGTACCTGGAAACACCAATGCAACTACTGTAGCTGGTGGAAATGGTTCAGGAACAGAACCTAACCAACTTAAAGCGCCAAATGGAATTTTTATGTTGCCTAACGGAAGAATGATGATTTCAGAATACACAGGAAGGAGAATAAACATGTGGGTTGAAGGTGAGTCACAAGGTACAATTGTAGCTGGTGGAAATGGCAACGGAAGTGCTCCAAACCAATTTAAAAGTCCAAGAGGAAATTTCATTTCTGCTAACGGTGATTTGTATGTGACCGATATGGCAAATCATAGAATTCAAAAGTTTACAAAAATAGCATATACTCCAACTTGTAATGATAATCTTGGCGGTAGTTTAGAACCTTCTTTTATAACATTTAAAATTAATGGAACCACATTTGACCACAATACGTATTCCCAACCGACAGAATACTATCATGCTTACCCTCAAACCACAACATTAAACGCAGGTCAAGCCTATGATATTTACACTTTCACATCATCAGAATCAGTAGTTGGTATTTGGATGGATTACAACCAAAATAATATTTTTGAAGCAACCGAATATACAGAATTGGTAAACAATATGAATTCTCAAAACACTACAAGTTTTACGGTTTCAAATACTTCTAATACAGGTTTGGTAAAAATGAGAATTCGTTCAAGAGCTTTCGGAAGCAATATAGGTAATTCAAATGCCTGCACCACCTTTGGTTCTGGTGAAACGAGAGATTATATTTTTACTGTAAATAATAGTTTAAGTATTGACGATAATTCTTTTAACACAAAAATAAAACTATATCCAAATCCAACATCCGATTTCATCAATATCGAAAGCTCAAAAAAAATTAAAAACGTTGCTGTTTACAATATGATGGGACAACTGGTTTTAAATAGGGTTTCCAATAAAGTGGATATTTCAAATTTATCAAAGGGTACTTTTATTCTTGAAGTTACTTCAATTGATGGTCAAAAAAGCAAAAATAAAATAGTAAAAAAATAAAAACTTTAGAATTGAAAATCTAAATTAACAAGTGTAAATTTCAACAAACAAGGCACTTTTTTCAAACCAAGCAGGAACGTTTTTCGAAACTTCCTGCTTTTTTGTTTTTAGTTTTTAAAGCAGAACTAAATGAAATTTGTACCATTAAAACTTATCTTGTTATGGACTTCCCAATGTTTCATTTAGATTGGCTAAATAATAGAATGCTTATTGCAATCATTGCCATTCTTCACGTTATTATCAACCATGGTTTAGCCGTAGGGTTTATGCCTTTTGTTACTTGGTTAGAACAAAGAGGAGTATCTCGAAGTGGTAAAGATCAAATTACCGATTTAGAATGGGATAATATGGTTTACAAAATAATGAAAGTGGCTTTTATTATTACAACAACTATAGGGGCTATGACAGGAGTGGGAATTTGGTTTTCAGTAGCACTTGTCAGCCCTGCTTCCATTGGTAGTTTGATAAGAGTTTTTTATTGGGCTTGGTTCATTGAATGGCTAGTTTTTGTTACAGAAGTTATCTTAATAATGGTTTATTTCCTTACTTGGAAAAATAGCAATAGCTCTCTAAAGGCAAAAATGAGACACATCAATTTCGGTTGGTATTTGAGTGTTTTTTCATGGGTAACTATGGCAATTATAGTTTCAATTCTTGGCTTTATGATGGATCCTGGTAATTGGGAAACCAATAAAAGCTTATTGAATGGTTTTACTAATCCAATCTATCTACCGCAATTACTATTTAGAACCCCAACTGCAATGTTAGTGGCAGGAATTTTTGGTATGCTATTGATTACACTATTTACTAAAGCAGGAAGTAATTTGCGACTTAATGCAGTAAAATATGCATCGAAGTGGTTATTGCTTTGGGCTCCAATTTCATTAATAGGCGCATACATATATTACAATGCAATGCCCGATGCAATGACAGCAAATATGAGTACTGCTGTTGGTACAATTGATTTTGCACAATATTATGATTTATTAAAATATTTCGTTGCTGGCGGAGTCGGTTTTACATTAATTGTTGGAATAATTGGTGTGTATAAAACTAAATTTTTGAAGCCTTATATGGTTATTGTTCCTGTAGTAATTGCTATTGCTTATTTAGGTTTCTTTGAAAGAGTAAGAGAGTTTATAAGAAAGCCTTATGTTATTGGTCAATATATGTATTCAAATCTATTACTAGAAGATGATTATGTAGTTTACAAGCAAGACGGAATATTAAAGCACGCTACTTACACTTCAGTAAATGAGGTTACAGAAGAAAATAAAATTGAAGCTGGTAAAAATGTATTTACTATTGCTTGTAGCCGTTGCCATACTGCTCAAGGAGTAAATAGTATTGTATATGTTTTTGACAGAATGTATGGAAGTACTGGAAAACCATTTGATATTGCTTCAATGGCGGCTTACATGCCAAATATGCATACAGCAAGGAATTTTATGCCCGAATTTCCGGGTAATGAAAAAGAAGCTGAAGCATTGGCTACCTATATAAAATATTTGCAACAAACAGGTGATGTTTTGGAAGGAGCGCAAGAGGAAGGTGTTTCTGTAAACCCTAATAATTCAGCATCATCTTTAATCAATAAATCAAATTAGTATGTTTAATAGTTTATTTATAGCACTACAAAGCGTTACACCTGTTCCCAAAGATTTGCCATTACCATTACCATTGCCTGAGTGGTTATTAGTTACCATACTCGTAATTTCATTTTTGGTGCATATCCTGTTTGTAAACCTTATGCTTGGAGGTTCATTGCTTACTCTTTGGTCACAAATAAAAGGATTAAAAAATAAAGAATATGATATTTTGGCCCATGAAATAGCCACAACAATCACAGTAAATAAAAGTATCGCTGTTGTAATGGGAATAGCTCCATTATTAAGTATTAATGTGCTTTATACAGTCTATTTCTATTCTGCAAATGCACTTACAGGATTAATGTGGATAGCTGTTATTCCATTGGTAACAGTAGCATTTTTACTAACATACTTACATAAGTATACTTGGAAATTATTAGAAAATAATAAGCCTGTACATATTTCAATTTTAGCGGTTGCAGTAATCATCTTTTTGTTTATTCCATTCATATTTTTAACGAACATTAATTTGATGCTTTTCCCTGAAAAATGGGCTTTAGTCAAAGGTTTTTTCAGTGCCATGATCTTGCCCAATGTTTTCCCTAGATATTTCCATTTTATCTTTGCTTCACTTTCAATTACTGGCTTGTTCTTGCATTGGTATATGGGAAGAAAAAATTATCCATTTGAAAGTATCTTTCCAACATTCACTCGATATGAATTAAAGAAAAAAGGATATTCATTAGCATTAGTCGCTTCAGTAATTCAGTTTTTAATTGGCCCATTAGTATTGTTGACATTACCCTCTAAAGGATTGGGATGGAATTTAGTAGCCGTAATATTCACAGGCGCTGCATTTGCTCTTCCTGCCATGTGGATGATGTGGAAAGGAATTCAAGGTGATGAAAGTACTATTGATAAAGATTTTAAAAAAGTATTGATTTTAATGACAATTACTGTTGTGTTTATGGGGTCGGGTCGACAAATATACAGAGCTAACGCATTAGAAAAACACAGAGCATTAGTCAAATTAAAAACTGAACAATTCCAACAAATCAAAAAAGAAGCTATTACAAAAAACAAAAAAGCAGAGGCTCAAGAAAGCACTGCTAATTTAACCGAAGCACAAAAAGGAGAAAATGTATTCAAACAAAACTGTACAGCCTGTCACAAACCCGATGTAAAACTAGTTGGACCTCCAGTTATTGAAATGGCTTCTATATATAAAGGTAATAAAGCAGGATTACAAAGTTGGATTAAGAAACCCGGTAAAAAACGTCCAGATGCGCCCCAAATGCCGGGATTTGAAGCTCAATTAAATCAAGAACAGTTAGATCAATTATCTGAATATATTCTAACAATCAAATAAATTTAATATGTCAAAACTATTTAATGTGGTACCAATAATTGTCTTTGCAATAGTTTTTGTAATAATATATTTCAATCAAAATTAATTTTAAACATAGAAATCAATTAAAACTTTTAGGTATGACACAAGTATTAGCAATAATGATTATATTCTTTGTATTTCTTTCTATATATTTTATGATAAAAATAAAAAATGTAGCCGTAAGACTTACAAAATCTAAAGAATTAAACAATGAAGAGAATAAGTTTGAAAAGAAGTATCAGTTTATAAGAGGATTGTATTAGAAAGTAAACTTTTAAAATACTCTTATCAAATAATTAATCATTTGTATTATTCACAATTTAGTTTACTGAAATAGTTTGAATCTGTTATTCAAAATAATACTAGTTACCAAATTTTAAGTAATGGATAATTAAAAAGGCACCCATAGTTCCATTTACTTTTTAAGTTTGGTTAGTTGAAAGCCCTTATGTATAATACATTTAGGGCTTTTTTATTGAATAAAAGTAAAGGAAGATTTACACTCGAGCGCAAAGTCTCCAAACTTTGAGTGATAAAAACAAAAGCTAAAAAATAATGCTGTAGCTTTTTAAGATTAGATTATAAACACGGAAAACATTTCCGAGCTATCAGTTTTTCATCTCAAAAGCGGTGACTTCGACAGGCTCAGCCGCCGCAACTAGGAATTTCTATCTTAAAAAAAGGTGACTGACTTGGTGACTGAGCCTGTCGAAGTCAATCAACTCTTAATAAACCGTGCGTAATTAAGGCTCGTGCTTATTTCCCTATCCAAACTACCGTTGCCCAATAATTTTAAGGCTGTCATATGCGACTTGAACGCACTGTAAACCGTTTTGTTTTCCCTGTAGGGTACACCATATTCGGCTGCAACTTCTTTAATGATGCGGGTGAGTTTCTGATAATGAATATGACAAATATCAGAACGGAGATGGTGAATGATATGAATGTTTAATCCGCCAAAAAACCAATTCGACAAGTTGTTGTCAACCGAATAATCGGCAGTGGTTGCAAAAACATGATATACATAATTTTCATATTCGTCGTTGTGCTTCGGAAAATAAGTGGAATCGATTATATGGGTAGTCTGAAAAGTAAACGACATCACCAATCCAATCATGAACAAAGTGAACACAAAAGTAAAAACAATAAAAGCCCATCCAAAAGGCAGTAACACTAATGGCAGGATAAGCATATACAAAAGATAAAATGCTTTGCCAGCAAAAAGGATAATCCATTCAGATACGGGATGTTTGACACCCTTTAAATGTATGTTTTCTTTCATAAAAAAATATTTGAAATCTTTATAGAAAACATAGTACAACAAATACAAACCGTAAATAATGAAAGCATAATAATGTTGATACTTATGATAAGGCTTTAATTTCTGTTTGTCTGAAAGTCTAAAAAAACCAGCCGTTTCGAGCGACATGTCTTCATCGGTAACATTCAAGCAAGAATGATGCCCCTGATGGTGCATGAAACGCCACATATAGGTATTCACACCTAAAAGATCATAGCTGTAAGCCCACAATTTATTGATACGGTTTTTTTTGGAAATTGCGTTATGTAAGGCGTCATGACCCACATTAAAAGAAAAGAAAATATGTCCCCATCCGTGAAAAACATACAACAAGAAAAATGATAATTTATCAAAAGAAAATAAATAAATGAACAGGTACGAAAGTGACCACCATAACAAACCGGTAACCATTTTTATTTTCATGCTCCGGTTCGCTTTTACCGAAATATTATTTTCTTTAAAATAATTATTGATCCGTTCTCGGAGTGTCTGTGCGAACGAATCTTCAAAAGGCGCTTGTGACATAACAGTTGTTTCGTTTTTAGTTGTTTAGTCAAACAATATACAAATATCTGAATTTTCTTACAATAGGTATTTGTACGTAAATTTCGATTGATTATTAAATCACACAGATTGCTACGATTTACACGCGAGCGAGGTAAGTCGAAGAACAAAGGAATCCATGCCTTGACAATACCAACAAGAATCATGTTAAAAAAAGTTTATCATGAAAAATTTACCATAACCAACTTGTATCCTATAATTTTGTAGTGCAAAAAGAAATTCGCTTTTATACTATGAACCATTCATTTTCAGACAGCAACCAAATTGGGATCGTATCCAGTTTCGCTGCACTTGTAGCTACTGACTTCAAAGGTGAAACAAATGCGCTATGTTGGTACAGGAATTTGAATGGGGATTTTAAAGAGATTGTTTCTCAGTTATCTCTGAAAGAAAATATAACCGTAGTTACTCCCCAAGATCTAACCGCACTTCATCTCACCGAAAAAGGAAATAGTGCACGTGAAATAATTTTAAATGATTTACAATTATTAACTAATGCTGGAGCTTCGCCAACGCTTAATTTATTGAAGTGTTATGAGCGCGATGATGAATTTGATTTTATATCGACTGATGTGTATTCGTTTCATGTGGATCGTTCACCCATTGCAACAGACACTTTTTTATGTACTTATCATGGAGCAGCAAGTGATATTATTTCTAATGCACAAGCCACACAAAAAATTCTAATTCCAGAAATCCACGCCAAGCTAAAAAAGCTACATAATGGCCCTGAGGAAGAATTTGAAAACTTTTTGAAGGAGAATTACTTCGACTTACATTATCAGGCACATGAGGGTACAGAACCCATTAACTTAGGTTTAGGACACTTATGGAGACTGGCTGTAGATCATCCAAACCAACAAGTACTACCTTGTATTCATAGAGCACCAATAGAAAATGAAGGAGAGTATCGGTTATTGTTGATTTGTTAAACAAATTCTTTGTCAATTCGCTTCCGATAGTGCAGATTTACAATCCTTGCACACAAAAAATAAAAATGTCATCCGTTTCCAAAGGCATTCAGTATACAGGAATGGATGCGTAATCATGTCTATCCACTTTCTTTTATAAGAATATTTCAAAAAAATATTCAAAATACAATATTAAATACATTCAACAAAAATCATTTTTGAATGACTTTTTAAACAAAACAATTTGACTTTTTAAACAAAGTTAAACACATCTCATGCTTCTAATTTTGTCTCATAACTTTTAAATAAAAATAAAATGAGACAGACTAATTATCAAGGAGCGTTACAACAGCCAATAGGTTCAGGATTTAACGCAACATCAACAACAAATGATGTAATTAAAGGAATTGACCTTAAAGGGAAAGTTGTTATTGTAACAGGTGGAAATGCAGGCATTGGTCTTGAAACCACTATAACACTTGCAAATGCTGGAGCAACAGTAATTGTACCAGCGAGAGACGTTGAAAAAGCCAAGAAAAATCTTGAAGGTATTGAAAATGTAGAAGTAGAAACAATGGACATTATGAATCCAGCTTCTATAGATGCATTTGCAGAAAAATTTCTTGCTTCAAACAGACCTTTGCACTTGCTTATAAACAATGCTGGTATTATGTGGGTACCATTACGTAGAGACAGCAGAGGTTTTGAATCACAATTGGCAACCAATTATTTAGGACAATTTCATTTAACGGCAAGATTATTTCCTGCACTTAAAAAGGCTAATGGTGCCAGAGTAATCAACGTATCTTCTCTTGGTCATCAAATGGCTCCTTTCAATTTTGATGACCCAAATTTCCTTGACAGAGAATACGAAACCTTACAGGCTTACGGACAATCAAAAACGGCTAGCAATTTATTTTCCCTTGAGCTTGACAATCGTGCAAAAGCATTCAATGTAAGAGCATATTCATTGCACCCTGGTTCAATTGCTGGAACCGAATTAGGTAGAGAAGCTTCGTTAGAATTATTTCAAAAAATGGGTTTCTTGGATGCTGATGGAAATATGTTACCTGAAGTGGCAGCAAGATTAAAATCAATCCCCCAAGGTGCTGCTACAACTGTGTGGTGTGCTACAACAAACACACTTGACAATATAGGTGGAGTCTATTGTGAAGATGTTGACATTGCCAGATTAGCTAATGAGAATAGTGCTGGAGCGCATGGTGTTGAACTTTACTCTTTGGACGAATCAAACGCAAAAAGATTATGGGATTTAAGTGAACAAATGACAGGTATAAAATTCCAAATTTCTTAAATCAACAACTTCTTTAAAAATGAAAAAATTTAATGAAAAAGTCGCTGTTATCACAGGTGGTAATAGCGGAATTGGATATGCAACAGCGAAAAAGCTTAAAGAAAAAGGTGATAAGGTTATTATAACTGGAAGAAGAAAAGAAGCAATAGAAAAAGCTGCTTTAGAATTAGGTGTTGTTGGAATGATAGCTGACCAATCCAATCTCAAAGACATCAGTAATTTAGCATCGGTAGTTCATAAACAATTTGGCAAAATAGATATGTTGCTAATCAATGCTGGAATAACTAAAGTTGCTCCAATAGAATCAACATCTGAAGATATGTTTGATGAAATAATGGATATTAACTTTAAAGGAGCTTTTTTTACATTAAGCATGTTTATCCCCTTTCTGAATGATGGCGCTTCGGTGGTATTTTTATCTTCAACATCTGCAACAATTTCTCCACCAAACGCTTCAGTATATGCAGCAAGTAAAGCCGCATTAAATGCTGTTATGAAAATTGCAGCAGTGGAATTGGCTCCAAGAAAAATAAGAGTCAATGCAGTAAGCCCTGGTCCAGTAGCTACTGAAATCATGGACAAACTTGGTCTTGATGAAAATATAGAAAGTCAGATGATAAACAGTATTCCTTTATTGCGTTTTGGAAAACCATACGAAGTAGCCAGTTTAATAACCTATTTATTGAGTGATGAAGCTTTGTTTATCACTGGTTCTGAATTTTTAATTGATGGTGGGCAATCTATTTAATAAAAAGGGGATTAAAAACCTCTTTTTATTAAATTAGTCTAACCAAAATAACTTTTCTAGATGGAACATATTTCAAAATATTTGACAAAAGATATTAAGCTTTCCAGCTACGATGACAAATTGTTTAAATCAGATTTAATATTTGATGACCATATGCTTATTTGGTTCATCTCAGGGGAAACAAAAATTATCCAGGCGGATACCGTTTTCTATTTTAAAACAGGAGATATTTTTTTAATTCCCAGAAACCTTTTGGCAACAATAATAAATTATCCTAAAAATGGGATGCCTCACAAAACGGTGGTAATGCATTTATCAACTGAACGTCTAAAAAAGTTTTATGAGAAGATTGAGATTGATAAAAAACATACTGTTGAACAAAAAATATACAGTTTCAACAATCACCCATTATTAGAAAGTTGTTTAGCTTCAGTGATCCCTTATTTTGATTTGGAAGGTGATTTTCCTGAAAACATCGCATCGTTAAAAATTACTGAAGCTATAAGTATTTTAAGAGAAATTGATAAAAATGTAGATAATATTTTAGCAAATTTTGATGAACCCGGAAAGGTAGATTTGATTAGTTTCATGGAGCGGAATTTTATGTTCAATATGCCTATAGAAAAACTCGGTTACCTAACAGGTCGTAGCTTGTCAACATTCAATCGGGATTTTAAAAAACATTTCAGCACAACTCCTCAAAAGTGGCTGACCCATAAAAGACTTGAATTAGCGTATTATCAATTAGCTGAGAAAAAGAAAAAACCTATAGATGTTTACCTTGAAGTTGGTTTTGAAGACTTATCTCATTTTTCTTTTGCTTTTAAAAAGCAATACGGTGTGTCTCCAACACAATTACTATAAAGAGGTGATATAAATAAAAATACGTTTAGAAATAATCAAAACAAAATACGTTTCCAACGACATTCGGAATACAGGGATGGACGCAAATGTCCATCCTTTTCTTTTTCATCAAATTCCTAACTAGTTAAATTCATTATAAATACACATTACAAGTCTATCGTTCTTTTAAACTCAAAATAAAATATTAATATTACAAGACAAAAAATGCAAACAGATTTAAGAATTCGTGCATTCTTAAGAGTAACTTAAAATGACCAAAAAACATAAAATAGCAGTTACAATTAGCATAATATTCTACATCACAGTCAGATTATTTTGTGGTGTGTTTGAACATGACGAATTCGGAAATGATGTGTATTTTATCAAACACAAACCCACTTGGAAATGGCGGTTTTATTCTCCGCAAGGCATGTCTGATTTAGATCTTTCTCAAATGACTCCAGCACAACAGGAAGAGCAACTTTTGTTTGACGAGTTTGTAGGCAATAGGATTACAAGATAATTAGAATAACAACTTTCTTGCTAAAGCTTAACCCACTTTTCTAAATACTTCAACAGTGTCCACTTCCATTAGATTTTTAATACTATCGATTATAACATCGGTAGAAATAGTATTGGTGTCAAAAGCCATACTGCCTTGATTGTAAGGCTCATATTTATCAACACTCGTTACAGAAAATAACCCTACCGTTGGCGTATCTGTCGCACTAGCAACATGCATGATCCCGCAATCGGCCGTGATGAAAACTTCAGTATTAGCAATAAAAGCCCCAACTTCGCGAATATCCCTACTATAATAATGTGGTGCCTGGAATTGAATTTGGGAAACATTCTCAAAAGGTAACACCTCAACAATAGCATGATTCGGAAAGTTAGTTTTCAGTTTTGAATAAAAATCGGCCCACCAACTTTCTGAATAGCATTTACTGCCTGTCGCAAAAGTATAAATAGCAATGGTAGAAGTTGCATTTCCTGAAATTGATTCGACCAACTTTTTCCCAGTCGCTAACTCGTCTGCATCTAATTTTAAATCCAGCGGAGAAACCTCATCATTTGGAATATTAAAAAAACTTCTTTCCATATATTTTCGAAAGGCATACACAGGGCTTTTAGCCATATGGCATGATTGATCCAATTGAGCATCATCAATTTCGTCTCCAAAAAATTTATATTTCGCTCTACTGAATTTTACAGAAAGTCGGCCAGAAGAAGAGTGCTTATCTACATTTACAACCAGATCATAGTAATGACGGCGTAATGATATCCAAACCCATATGTATTTTAGTAAGGCTTTAAAAGGTTTTTTAGGCAATTGAATATCCTGTTCAATCATTTCATAATTTTTATAAACTACAGGAACCCACCCTCCTCTTACAAATAAATCTATTTTTGCATTTGGAAAAACCTTACTAACTTCTTGAAGCAATGGAGAAAGTAACAACATGTTCCCTAGCCTACTGTTTGGTCTTGAAATCAAAACTCTTGTAACCGCTTCTGGAGTAATATCAAAGTGCATTTTTTTATTAGAACTCCCTACACTTTTTGTTAGCCAACGCATAATACGTCGTCTGAAATGATTAATGTCTTTAGATAGATTCATCCTCTGCTTGTTTAGATACAAACAATATTAAAACAGGCATGTAAACAATAGGTAATGAAGAAGTTAAACTACGTTTCGATATTTCTTCTGCATATTAAATTTAATCCTCTAAATATTAATTCTCCACTAAAATCCAAATCGTCAGTTCGAGTGAAATTCTGAAAGAATTTTGTATCGAGAACAGATTTGAAAATTGTTTTTCCTTGTTCTCGATGCGATTTTCCATAAAAATCACTCGAACTGACGAAAAACCCGATAGCGCGGATTTGCACTCGAGCGCAGCAACAAAAGATTAAATCCAGAGAGAACGGCAAGCCCAATGATTTGGTATAATTTTTAACTACAATTTATGTTTTTTCTTACAAATAGTTAATCTTCTGCTAAATTGATTTTTGGCACCAAGAAACGGCATCTTGTTTGATATTTCCTACATATAATTTTAAAACTAAAAAAGTATGTATTCATTTAACAAGATTACACAAGCATCAGATTGCGATGTGTTATTAGCATGGGCAGAGAAAGAAAAAGCAGATTTGGCTTTCAAGAAATTCTCAGAGGAACGTATGACGGCAAATTACAGTAGTACTTCGATAGAAATTGATGCGGTACTGCAAGGGGTGTTGGCCGAAATTTCGGCAGTACAAACCGTTATCGATGTATTGCCAGCGGGGCCAACAAAGGAAAACGAGATCAAGCGAAAAACCAGACTGGAATACAAGAAATTCCTGTTAGAAAACCGAAAGGACAGCTACGGATCTGTAGCGTTACTGGAAAAAGAACTGGATCTTGAACGTATTAACAAAGAACTCACCGAAGTCGATTTGTTTATTACCGGAGTTACTGCTCACAAAGCCACATTGTAAAACAAAAAAAGAGTGTCAGAAATGATGCTCTTTTTAGTTATAAATTATGAGTTATGACCCGAGCCAAAGGCGAACGGAGCGAAGCTAATTATAAGTTTTGTCCTTCGACAAGATCAGGATGACGATGGGTTATGGATTTTGACTTTTGACTAACCAAAATAAAATCTTGCAGAATTATTTTGATTTGAAAGAAAAAAGCTACTTTTGGATTTTAAGCCTATTACGCGTTTACAAGCCATGACAAAAAAATTTAATGATTATAAAAGCCATACTGTTACTAGAGGAGAAACCACGCAAACTATTTGTTTTCGCTATGGTATTTTAGAAAGTGATTTAGTACTGGCAAACCCAAATATTCCGTTGGCAAAATATGGCAATGGTTTTTTTGGACCTTCTACCTACAAGCTCGATATCAAAGCAGGTGACAATCTTAGAATTCCTTTTTACAATGAAGAGAAAGACAAGAGCGGTGTAAAATCGATTAAAGGGAAAAGTACAGTCAAAGTTGGTGTTTGGGAAAATTATAAAGTCGCTGAATGGTATGCCGGCACTCCCCTAGCCGATCGCAATGAAACCAAAGTAAAGTGGAATTTGTATTATTTAAAAAATGGTGCAGCTCCCGAAAAAGTATTGGAGAAAGAAGAAGGAAAAATTAGATTTCAGGAAAAAGCTGCAGGGAATAAATATAAGGTAGTTGGTTACTTACACGAACCCGAATTAAACAATGCCAGTGCTAAACTTGTAAGTGTTGAACCCGCTGAAAAAAGAGAAATTCTGAATATTAAACTAAGTGACGTAAACAACAAGCCTATAAATGGGCCATTAGCCTACGGAAACTATGTAAATGTTCATGTAGAAACTACGGGCATGAAAGGGGAATACATCTACATATCATTATGGGAAGATGACGCTAAAGGTGGTGGACATAGTTCAGAAAATAAAGGCAACTGTATAATTAAAGATAAAAAAACCAAAGTAGGAAGCAAAGGTGTTGCGTTTGAGCAATTTTTATTGAAACCTGATTTCAAAAAAATAGCCAATGCTCATTTGGCCAAAGGTGATAAAAACGAAGGAAGCACTCACGAATATTATGCTACGGCTTATGCTCCGGGGTTATCAAAGGCAAGCGACAATGTAAATGTTTTAAACCCCGATTTTCATGCAGAGAGAAAAAAAGAAACTGAAGATCATTTAAAAGATAAAAAAACAAAGCCAAAACCAGCTGTTCCAGATTACCAAGGTCCAGTGGGTTCAAAAAAAGCCCCTCAAAAACCAAATTCACCCGCTAATTCTACTCCTGTTGGCATCAGCTCTATTTACATTACTGATGAACAAGGTAATAAAATTACCAAAAGTGCTTATGGTAAAAAAATAAGGATTTATATAGACTCAAGTGGATTAACAGGGAAAAAAGTGCGCTTATGGTTGTATGAACATGACTATACTGACTCAAACGATGAATTATTTGTAAAGGATATTACAATTACTGGAAATCATTTTTACGAGTCCATAACTCTGAATTCTGATATGCGGAAAGAAGGAGAAAGAATGGAATTTGGCGAAGGTGATGACCAAGAATTATTTGCTCAAGCAAAAGTGTTAAATGTTCCTTCTCACATTATAAGCAAGAGTCTAAAGGCTGATGTAACCTCTAATGAAATTATAGTTGCAGAGAGTACTACTGTAGCAAAAGTTGGTGATTCGAAGATTAAACAAGAAAAATTTGATCCAGTTAAGGAATATGGAGAAGAAGCAGTTATTTATATAACAAGTATAATTTCAAGTGAAATTAAGGTTGGCAAGAAAGGAAAAATTGAATCTTATCCTGATTTGGGAGGTTTTAATGGTCAAAATGAAAATGTACAAGATGGAAAAATTTATTGTAAAAAAATAGATAAAGATACAAGTGCTTATCCTACTTACAAAGCATATATATATAGGGGAAATAAAAATGGTGAAGCAATAAAAAAATTAAAACAAGATATTTCCAATAAGACTTTTGAAAATGCTGAAACCACAATTTTAGAAGTAGCAAGACATACTTTGTCTAATAATAAAAATTATTTAAGTGGTGGTCCAGTTCCTCCAAACGACTTAAAAAATTTATATGAATTAAAATATCAATATGGAGAAAGTAAAGGAAGACCTAGCTATAGATATAGAATAGTTGATAATAGAGATAAAAACAAAACTAATTTTTCCGAAATTAAAGATTATACAAAAGAAGAAACTAATGGCACTATGTCATTAGGCAATAGAGGATCTATTTCGATAGACCCATGGAAATCAAAAGGATTAATTGGATGTATAGGTATAAGAGGAGAAAATGGAATTAATCACCCAAGCTGTGACTCAAGAATGGGTGATTGGAATAACAAAGAAAAATACAAATTTATATATCATGCGCTAAATAATTATTTAGAGACAGTTATTCCTGAACTAACTGGAGTATATGGTAGAAGAGGGTATAATTCAACTGGTGAAGTTAATGTTTCTACTTCACAATATAATAATCAGACAAGAGTCTATGTATTAGTTGATTCACTTCCAGAAATATCTGACTGCAAATGTGATTTAAAGAAAGATGGTCGCGAGGATTTTTACAAGGAATTTGGTGAAGCTGCAATTAAGATGGTTGAACAGAAAGGAAAATCAAATAAATTTAAAGGTTTATATATGGTGGCACAAAGAAGACAAGAAAATAGTTTTAATTTAAAAGTGCCAAATAATAATCCAATGAATATAAAAGGCAAAGGAGATTTAGGTCAATCTGATTTATACACAACAGAGTATATTAATGGAAAAGCTGTAAAAATGAATGATGGATTTGCTAATTTTTCAACCGTTGAAAAAGGGTTTGAAGGATATTTAGAACTCTTAAACAAAAACTTCAATGATGCATATAATTCAATTTTAGATGATGAAAAAACTATTGATGATTTTCTAAATGGTATGCAAGACAGTGGCCGTTTAGGAGCATATGCCACAGATCCAAATTACAAAACATCCATTAAAACAATTTTTGAAGGTGTGATAAGTGATTATAAAAAAATTTATAATTGTAAATTATGTAAAGCTAAAACTGAAAATGAAAAAGATGAAATTAAAAAGGATATTGAATTATTAAATAAATTAAAGTAAAAATGAAAGAAAAAATCGCTTATTTTTTTATTTTTTTATTTTTAGCCAGTTGTAATGGTCAAAATAAAAAAGTTAATGATTGTAATTCAAAAGAGACAGTAATTGAAAAAATCTCTGAGATAAATGAAATAAAAATAAAACAGAAATATATTGATTCCATTTCAAATAAGACCAGAGGTGTATCTTATATAATTGATGAGGTTAAAAAAATTAATGGAAAAGAGTTTTATGTTGTAAAAACAGGAGTTAATGGAAAATCTAGATGGGAGTCTTTTTACACTTTTTATGTAAACAAGAAAAATTGTAATGATATATGTGTAGATAATCCAATTACTGGAGAGATAATAACATTAGTTGAATGGAGATCTGATAAAAAAATAAAAAATAAAAAAATGGAAGAAAAAAAAATAGGTTTTTCTGATTTGTTTAGAGAAAGTGAAATCATAAAATTTACTCCAAATGATTTAAACAATAACAATCAAACTAAAGAATTTAAAAGAAAATTAGAAATTTTCGAAAAACAAAATCCTTCAATTGAAGATTTTGATATAGAAAATTTAACAATACTAATAAATAATGAAACTTTTTCTAACTCCGAAGGTTATATTGATAGTAGTTGGCTAAATTATTTTATAAAAAAATATAAGATTGAAGTTTTCAAAATGGTTGATTTAATGACCTTAGCAATCAAACAAGAAGATTATAATGCAATAAAAGTTTTGGTCAACAACCATTTTATTGTTTCTTTAATTGAAATGCAAAATGTAAAGGAAACAAAAGATAAGTCATTGAAAATGATAAAGCTCAACAAAAACAACAAGGGGTTAGATGAAAATGGCGATCCTACCTTCTATGAAAGTGAAAAATCTAAAATCAATGATATTGAAATTTTCTTAAAAGAAAAGTTTTTTAATAACAAAATAGATGACTCTGATGGATATACAAATTTAAGAGAATCCAAAACTAAAGAATCTAAAATTATAGAAAAAATATTAACTGGTGAGAAAGTGGAAGTATTAGACAACACAAGTAACTGGCTTCTAATTAAAACAAAATCAGGAAAGAAAGGCTATATTAACAAATCCAAATTAACGACCAAATAAATACATCTAGAACTTTATTACTAATCAGTAATAACACTTCTTAAAGTCATAGTATTCATCTTTCATGATAGTAAAAATGAACTTTAAAATATTTTTTTGTTTTATAGCATTAGCTATATTAGAGCTTTCTTGCAAAGAAAATCAGGCTTCAACAAGTACAATTTCAGAAAAATCAACAACAGAAGAGACTTCAAAAAAATCATATCAAATTCCTTCAGGATTTAAAATAGAAAATCAAGGAGAAATAGACATTGATGATGATGGAGTAAAAGAAACCATTATAACAGCCTCAGACGAAAATGCTATAAAAATGACCGAATTTTGGTTTAAAAATGATCAGCTACTTTATGAATTTACTTATCCTTGGGAAAGCATCAAAAAAAGATGGCTTGTTAATTTAGATGAAGATAATTTAAAAGAAACTGTTAGAATAGAAGGCGATGAAGATGGTGCAGATTATGTGATTTACGACATAGTAAACAAACAGCAAAAACCAATTCTTTATTTTAATCCAATTTTAGAAGACAGTCGTTACCCTGGTCAATATATGTGGGCCTACCCAAATGATATTGAAAAATTGATTGTCAATCATAAAAAGGAGATTCAAGTATCTTTGAATAATGACTTTCAAAGAGATGATAATCATACTGAACCTGAAGGTCAAAAAGAATTACCTTTTGTGTTTTTGAGCGGTAAAACAAGTCAACCAAACATGAAGCTTTCAAAAATGAACAAACCTCAATTCATTAGGCTGGAAACGTTAGTTGCAAAAGTATTTAAAAACAAAGAAGACCAAGATGTATATAAAAAATGGACAGGCAAATATTCATGCAACTTTTTAAGAATAAAGGAAGAATCAGCAGATCCACGCGCTTGGGGAATGATTTATTTAGTATTTCAAGATAATAAGGCTAATTTTAAATTAGAGAGTTATGTTGAAAATATATCCAAAGATTTACAATTAGTAAGCATAGATAAAGACAAAATAATATTTTCTATGAAAGAAGATAAAAGCAAACTTTTTACAATAACAAATAATAACCAAAATTTTATTCTTAAAAGCTCATTTATTGATGAAACAGTTGGAGAATCAAAAACTTACAAATTAGAAAAAAAATAAAATTTACGGAATATTCAAAAATTCCATAATGAAATTAAAACTCTTATTACTTAATTTATTAACTGTACTATTTATAGTAAGTTGTAATGGACAAGAAAAACCAAAAACAATATCACCTAAGGAAAAAAGCAATGAATCCTCATTGACAGATAATTTTTATAAATTAAAAAACTTATATTTTAATTCAGATGAAAAACTAATTTTTTCATCTGAATTAATAAAAAACAAAGGAAAGTTCGCCGTTTATTATATTCCACTTTAAGAACAAAACAATAACTATTACAATAATTTTGAAAAGAATAATGATATAACACTTTTATATGATGAATTAAATTCTACTAATTATTATTCTCCTTCTGATAAGAAAAAGATTGATTTAATTTTAAAAGAAAAGACAAAAAGAGAAAGTGATTTTACAATAATAGGAACATATATCTCCAAAGAATTTATTACTGTTGAAAGTAATGACGAATATTCCATTAACTTTCCTTTTACTCAAAAATTTTATAAAAAAGAAAACGAGAAATGGGTTTTTCTTTTTGAAAAGAAAATTTCAAAAGAAGAAGAAGATATAAATTATAATTCTAAAAAATACATTACATCTCTTTCATCTCAAAAGAAACAAGCTAATAATTCCGCTGAAAGCTTTTCAGCAAACGGACGTTGGTTAATTGATTGTGAAAACGGGGTTGGAAAGTTATCTATCAGGGACAAGCAAGCTTCTTTGACAGTTCTTTACAATCAGATTTACATCGATATGGTTGAACTTAAAAGATATAATTCTGAAAAAGGCATTTCATACAAATTAAAAAAAATACCTGAAGATATCGGAAGCCTTGGAAGAGATTTAAATTGGAAAGAATACATAAATGACGAACCAATAGCTTATGTAAAAATCATTGATAATAAAACCATTAATTTTCACTGGTATGGATTTTATAACAAGAAAACAAAGAAAAGGGAGTTTGAAGAAATCAATTTTAATCAAGAAACTAATAGCAAAGAAATCGTTTTAAAACTATGCCCTAATTGAGCCTAAATAATAAATGAAAAAATTAATTCTATCAATTTTTGTTTGTTTTTTACTAATTGGCTGTAAAAAAGAGATTACAAATAATAATGAATTCAAGAATCAAATTATTGATTCATTAAGCAATTTAAAAAAAGCTACTGACAGTATCAGTGATACAAAAAAACCTTCTCCATCAATCAAATCTTTTACTATTGATTGTGGTTCAGGTTGTGCAATGACATACAATGAAGTTACGCGAAAAAACAATACAAATTCTATTGAAATTAAATACGAAGTTAGTCAGTATATAGACGAAAAAGTTGAAGATGAATATTTTGAAACATATATTTTTGAAAGCGATTCTAATGGATTTTTAAACAGTATTCATTTAACAAACTATTCAGAAAACATCATTAATGATGAAGAATCAATAATCAAAGAGTATTTGCTAAAAATCGGATATGAATTGTATCCTCAAAAAGAAAAAACAACCATCGATTCTAGTGAGAAAAATTCAAACCAAGCAATTAATTCACTATTCAAAAAATTTGAATTTAAATATACTGTTACTGAAATCGAAACTGATGAAGATATAAAAACTTTAATTAAGATGTCTTTAACTAATAAAGAATCAAAAAAAAATCAAGATATAAATTTTATTCCTGAATCATTGATAATAAAATTTGATGCAAACCAATCAAATTCCATCTCCTATTTTGATACAAGAAAAATAATTATAAAAAGTGCTCAACAAATAGAAGGTGGACACTCACTAATAGTACTTGATTATAATTTTGACGGTTTAGAAGATTTTGCAATAATAAATTACGAAGGAAGCAATGGCGGTCCTCAATATGCTTATTACAAACAAAAACCGAATGGAAGATTTGAATTAGATGAAAGCTTTACAAATGAAATAAGATTTTTTCCGTTAGAAATAAATAACAAAGAAAAAACTTTAAAATTTGGACATCCATCTGGATGCTGCCAAATAAATACATTTATGGTCAAAATTCAACCTAACGGAAAATGGAAAGAAATTTATTCGAAACTGGAAGACATTAATTAATTCGGGGTAACTTTAATTATAACCCCAATAGCACGAATTTACTTCGCCCCCTCACTTTGCTGTAGTATAATCTGAACTAATAAAAGAATCCTAAAGCACAAGTGAACAAAGATAAAAACTAACACTTATCGCTATCACTTATAACCTTACAACTCTATTTAACAATTCGATTATTTTGTGATGTATTTGAGTACGATGAATTTGGGCATGATGTATATTATTTAACACTAACCCAAATGGAAATGGTTATTTTATTCTCCACAAGGGATGTCAGATTTATAACTCAAACAAATGACTCCAAGTTTGTGGTAACAAAATTACACGATAACCCCAACTTTTAGAATTTTAATCCTTATTCAAAAAGAACAATTATCTAATATAAAAATCTTGCGAAATAACCAATTCACTTCCAAAAAGTTAAGAAAATAATACAAAAAACTACACTAATTTGTGCAATAAAAAATCACCAAATTAGGTTATTGTGTAAGATTTTTTTTATTGGTAAGTTTAGAGTATTGATTGCAACTTATACTTTTTTTTGAAGAAGAGGCTACATAATCAAAAACAAGATTTAGGAAGTTTTCACTCACTAATTTTTTTATAGTATGAATAAATTAATTATAGTTGGAAATGGTTTTGATTTAGCACACGGCCTTCCTACTTCATATCAGGATTTTGTAGATGATTTTTGGAAAAATCTTAGAGAAAATCTTGAAAAAGGAATTACAAAAAGAATTGTAACGATCAATTGCGCAGATTACAATCTCTTTGATTATGGCAAAACTGAAGTTAAATGTTTTTCAGACTTTGTTGAACACCTGAAATTTTATTGTGCAAATCACAAACTACATATTGACACAGAGTATTTAACGGTTAAAGACAAAAACAACAGCATCATTTTTTCGTTTGAAAACGAATTGTTTAGACTGCTTTCTAATACATCTATCACTAACTGGTGTACAGTTGAAAAACAGTATTATGAGATATTAAAAAGTTTAGTGTTTGAAGAAAAAAACTGTTATCAAAAAGGTATTCAAACTTTAAACAAAGAATTTGAAGACATTAAGTTATTATTACAGGATTATCTAAAAAAAAATGTTGTTGACGCATTTGACTTTACTGATACCCCAATAGGAAATGAAGAAATTTTGCGATTTTTTAATGTCAAATACCAAAAACTAAACACGAACCCAGATAATCAACTGTTCTTGGAATTTCCACCCGAGGATCACGAAGCATTAATTCAAGATGACAATGAGCTAACTTCAAAAATTGGACAACGACCTCACAGTTTATTTTTAGATTTTAATTACACTCCTACAGTGAGTAATTATGTCAAACAAATTAATTCCCGCAATGAAACGCACTACGGAAAGACTTCGGTTATTAAAATTCATGGAGAAATAGGTTCAGAAGAGAACTCTATAAAAATTGGCTATGGGGATGAAATGGACGAGGATTACAAAAAAATCGAAAACACTCCAGATGATTATTATATTAATAATATAAAATCGTTTCAATACATGCATAATTCGAATTACAAAAAACTTATAAACTGGATTGAAACCAGAAAATTTCAAGTTTTTATATTTGGGCATTCCTGCGGATTATCAGACAGAACACTCCTGAATACAATATTTCAAAACCACAACTGTAGGTCTATTAAAATTTTCTATCATAAAAATGAGAATACCGACAATTATACTGAACTAACCCATAACCTCAGCAAACTTTTTACCGAAAAAGAAATGATGCGTTTAAAAGTTGTAGATAAAGCCATATGCTTGGAATTACCTCAAAAAATCAGATTTAAGGAAAAGAAGAGATAATGGTTATAAAATATATATTTACTTAGCGACAATACTTTTCTAATGAGAGTTTATTCAAGGAGTTAAAAAGATACTATTATAAGTATAAAAAAGCCTTAGCGTTTTACAAACGCTAAGGCTTTTTTATATAAATGAGTTAAACTATGCTTTAATTAACTTGTCACTAAAAATAATTTTATCATTTTGATCTAAAATCTTCAATAAATAAACACCTGTTTGCAAAGTATTTGTTGACACCGAAAACTCCTGTTCATTAACTACGTTCTCTTGTTGAATTAACCTACCATTTAAATCATAAATAGAGACTAATTTTGCTTTGATAGAGGCATCTTGTTTTAATTTAAAATTACAAACCTCTCTAACAGGCATTGGATACATAGTAAAATTTGAAGCTAAAGCATTAGAAGTTAACCCTAATGTTATTGAACCTATTAATTGAAAAGGTAACGCTTTATTAGAACTACTTCCCGTGTCAACTAAACCAGACCAGGTTGATGCATTACGTTGTTTTGCATTCCATGATGGATCACTTTGTGTACCTAATATAGTTATAGGAGGAATAAAAGCACTAGAATCATTTGTTGCATGAACCTGAAATTCAATCCAATAAGTACCTGCTGTAAGCGAAGTTGAAATAGTAGTATTGAAACGCCAAATTTTTCTTGTTGTACCAGTTGTATTGGCCACTCTGTAAACAAATTCTTCACCAGAACCAGCAGCATTATACACATTTGCAGTCATGTTACCATATACAACTGTTGCTGTTCCTGAAGATGGATCACCATTCCAAATTCTAACTCTTACGGCGTCAATAGGAGGAGTAGCCCCTGCATAATTTGTTTGATAACCATAAAAATTAACGTTTGTTAAATTCCAAGTTGCCCCAGCTGGCACAACAAAATCATCAGCAATCGAAAAGTCATTTGTAGCCGCATTGTTATAAAAGCCCGAAAAACCTAAAGTTCCACTAGGCAATTCTAACTCTGACCAAGTATAACCTGTAGGTGCTGTTGTACTTGTAGCGGCGTGATTCGTCCCTGTCGAAAATGGCCCATTTGAATAAATAACTTGAGAAATACCTTCAAAAGGACATAAGCTTAAAAGAACAATTGAAACAATTGCATTGATTCTTTTCCCAAAAAAAATGTAGTTTTTTTCCATATTAGTTTACTTAATTAATTGACACAAATTTATTAAAAAGCAAATAAGAATGATACTATCTTTTTTAGAATCTAAAATTGAATATTATTTGTAAAGGAGAATGAAATTATGATGATTACTTCATCAAAGATTTAGGCAATACGTCCTTAATAGAAATAATTTTAAAAATTTGGTTTCCTAAAGCAAAAATTAAAAAGGCAACTACAGGTTTGTAACATAGTGATATAAATTTATTATCAAAGTCGGGCAGAAATTTTCCAACGACCAACACTACAATTAAAAGCCCTAATACATAAAAATATCTTATACTAAAAGGATGTACTCCAAACTTTTTATAATTAAAACCAATTTTTATCAGGTTGTAAACCGTTAGCGAAATGGATGTGGCAATAGCCACTCCAGTAATACCCATTTTAAAAACCAATAAAAAAATCAGATTGTTTAGAATGGTCAGTAATGCCAACGCTATTGTGGTAGTATTATTGAATTTATAATATTTCGAATTAGTAATAATGTAACCATTGAATCCCGTAGCCAAATCAAACAAAAGTGCAAAACCAAGGATATAGACAACAGGCAATCCTAGCACCAAATCTTCTCCGTTTTTCATCAAAAAGAATAAATCCTCGATTCCTACTGCCACTAACCCAAACAACACAGTTCCCATAGTAAATAAATAGAACGATGTTTTATGGTGCAGAGTTTTTAGGTCGGCCATATTATCTTCTTCGATATACTTCGCAATAATAGGTGCTGAAATTGTGTACACTCCCAATGCTGGAACGGTAATCATACGTACTAAATTGGCTGAAGTGTTGTAAATTGCTAATTGCGAAAAATCGTCGATAAACTCACCTATCATAAAGGCATCAATGTTTAATGCTACAATCGACCCCAAACTTCCAAAGAAGGTATAGAAGGAATATTGCATTAGTTCTTTCTGGAAATTATCTTCTTTTAAAAACTTGAATGATGTTTTTCCAGTAAATCTATCCAAACGTTGAACATAGAAAAACATCCCTACAAGCGCCAACACAAAGAACAGGACTACTATCCAAATAGCTGTAGTGGCTTCTACTTTACAAAAGAAATAGGCTCCAAAAGCAAAAATTAATCCTAACTTGGGAAATACGTTTTCGAAAATATTAGGTACTACTATTCGTTTTTTAATCGAAATAAACCTTGAGAACAACTGAATGAGTGCCAAACACAATATTGTTGGGAAAATATACTGAGCAAAATTGTAAAATTGGGTTTCTCTGATTTGTTCTATAAAATAAGATAGCCCCCAAAACAAAATAGTAATAATTACAAAATTTCTGAGGATAAACCAAATCGAATATTTTAAAAGATTGTGTTGGTTTTGCGACTCCTCCATTTTAGGATAAAACCGAACATTAGCGTGCATAATCCCAAAAGTAACCAATGGTAAAGTCAATAACGCAGTTGGCAGAATATATTGTATTTTACCTGCAAAATCCAAATCCTCAGGATATAAAAATACAGTCGACAGTATACCTATCAATGTACTGAAATAACCTACGATACTGTATTTTAAACTTTGCCTTGCTACTACGCTCATGTTGAGTTATGAGTTATGGGTTATGAGTTATGAGTTTTACTTCTCAACTTATAATTCAAAACTGTTTCTGGTTTTCTTTGATGTTATTATTATGCTTCTGATGATTCTTAAAACTTCTTGTGTTTGATTAAAAATAGGATGAAATTCATTTTCTGAAATATATTCAGAAACTTTCATCACATTCCTTTTGTGAAATAGACAATTTATGAATAAAATCTGCTTTTGATTGTGCATTAATAGCTTCACGAACATTTGCTCCAACAGAAGTTATTGAACGTAAAAATTGTTTACTTAACATAAACTCTTTTCTTTCTTGTAAAAGTTTAAACAAATTAACTCCATCAAGAGCTAATTGATAACTTTTATTTTTCACAATACTTTCACTCATAACTTATAATTCATAACTACTTAGCAATAAAAATAAAGTTATTGATGTACTTATTAAAATCGTTCAAATACTCGTCTTTTTGAAAATCGGACATTTGTGAAACTTCAAAAGGTTTTAAGGCTAATGTTTTTCTATCAAAATAAAATACTTCATACCCAAAATTCAGAATAAAGTCGAAAATCTCGTTAATTGGGTAGTGAGCATGACGCAATTCTATTTCAATGATGAATGTTGGCTTAATAGTTTGTAAAATACTTACACATCCTTTTATAGTATCAAATTCGTGACCTTCGACGTCAATTTTGACTACATCAATTTTAGACAATCCTTTCTCTTGCACAAATTCGTCAAGTGTAACCATTTGGATTTCTACTTTCTCCACATCCTCACCCATCGCTTCGAGTGATGCTCGTGTATCTTGCAATCCATTTCCTTTTTTGGGAATATTTAAAACGGCTGTCCCTGATTTTGAAGACACTGCCAACGGATAAATATCCACTTTAGGAAATAAGGGTTTAATATAATTTACCAGACTTTTGTTGGGTTCAAAACCAATAATTTTTCCACTTGATATATTCTTTTCTGCCTGATACAGATAAATACCTTTATTTGTTCCAATATCTATAAATACTGAATCTGGCTTTAAAACTTGCTGAATGTAAAGCAATTCAGGTTCGCATTTGTAGTCTCCAGTTTTTAGAGAAGACAATGTTTTGTAATATCTTTTTTTATATAAAGACGGCCAGTATTTATAAGCTAATTTGATTAAATTTTGTAACATTCAGTTTTCTGTTAATTCTATCAATTGTTTTTCCAATTCGGTTTTTACTTTATCAAAGGTATATTTTTCTACAAAAGGTTTTAGTTTTTGATATTCCTTTTTGAGATCTTCACTTGTTATATTTTGCAAAACTCGCAACAAATCAGATTCGCTCTCGTAACTCCAATTGTGCCAATCCATTTTTGGGTAAGACGAAGGAAAAATTCCAATTTTACCATTATAAATACAATCGGCTTCTGCCCCACTTACTTTTGTACTTCCATACACCTCATCGACCCAATAAAAAGAAGTATTTTTTTTAATTGGACATAATAACAAATGCGCTTTGGCAATAATATTACTATACTCTTCCCAAGGAATAAATCTATGATAATATGTAATCGATATATTTGAGTTACATTTTAGTTTCAATAACTCTAATTGGTTAAGTACTTTTTCATTTTCAGGTTTGCCCAAAAAAACAAAATGTAGTTTAGAGGTTGGTTGGAGTTTTTCAATAATTCTAAAAATTAAATCGATGTCTTTTCGCTTTCTTGACACATTGCCTGGCATAACAATTTCGATTACTTCCGAAGTTGGAAACTCAGAATTTTGACAGTAATTCATCTGAATTAAAGCTGATTTACCAACAAAAGCTCCATCTTTTTTAATCGTTTCCAAAGCCGAAGCTGAAATCACTCCAAACTTTTTAGCTCCAGAAATCAATTTTCTTTTTGAAGCTATTTTTTCCTTCAAGTATAGTTTCAAGAAATATGTGAATCGTTCCTTTTCCCTTAAAATATTTCTCAACGAAATACTTTTAAAAAACAAACTGAAATTTAAATTATGTACCAAACACAAAACCGGTTTTTCCTTGAATAACTTTTGATAAGCTGAAAAATCACGATGCAAAGTATTAACTACTACTCCATCATAGGTTGAAAAATTGGTTTCCGCTACCGAAGAGATAATTGTTAAATGTTCTTTTGGGATTGCCGTAAGTTTATCACAAACCTTTTGACTTACAAAAAAATGAAAATCAATTTGATACATTTTACAAACCAACAAAAACCATTGCTCTAACAAAGCTGAATGGGTTTCCATTTCGACAAAAGCAATTTGTTTCTTTCTCAAAGGTTTCATTTTTCTAATCCCACAAAAATAAGGATATTTGTACATTACTTTATTGAAAAATGAATTACTATATCGTCATACCTGCTCACAATGAAGAAAAGTTCATTGGTTTAACCTTAGAATCATTGGTAAATCAAACTGTTTTACCTAAAAAAGCTGTGATTGTCAATGATAATTCGACCGATAAAACAAAGGAAATTGTTCAGGAGTTTATGGCTAAACATTCTTGGATTTCGTTGGTTGAAAAAAAATCGGAAGCGATTCATTTACCAGGAAGTAAAGTAATACAGGCTTTTCATACTGGATTAGCAACACTTGATGATGATTATGATATTATGGTGAAAGGAGATTCTGATTTGATTTTCCCTTCCAATTATTTTGAAACGATTATCAATCATTTTAAAAATGATGCCAAAATTGGTATGGCTGGTGGATTTGCCTACATCGAAAAAAACGACGAATGGATTTTAGAAAATTTAACGGATAAAGATCATATTCGTGGTGCTTTTAAAGCCTACCGAAAAGAAACTTTCAAACAAATTGGTGGTTTAAAACCTGCAATGGGTTGGGACACGGTTGATGAATTACTTTGCAAGTTTTATGATTGGAAAATTGTGACCGATGAATCTTTAAAAGTAAAACATTTAAAACCTACAGGAGCTAATTATAATCAAGCATCTCGTTACAAACAAGGTGAAGCCTTTTACACTTTAGGTTACGGATTTTTCATCACAGCGGTTGCTTCTTTAAAATTGGCCATGCGCAAAGGAAAACCACTATTATTTATTGATTACATTAAAGGATTCTGGAAAGCAAAAGCCGACAACAAAACCATGTTGGTAACTCCAGAACAGGCAAAATTTGTAAGAGCTTATCGTTGGAAAAAAATAAAGGCTAAGATTTTCAAGTAATCAGTATACAGCTAACAGTATTCAGAGTTTAGATTTTCATCAAAAAGTACTACTTTTACCACACAGTATTTATACTGAATACTGCAACCTGAACACTGAACACTGATTATGATGTTAATCCGTTACTTATCGCAAATAGGAAGATACTTTTTAATGCTTCAAGAGATCTTCAAAAAACCCACCAAATGGGCGGTAATGCGAAGCCTAATATTTAAAGAAATCGATGATTTAGTAATAGATTCATTAGGAATTGTATCGTTTATTTCTTTCTTCGTAGGAGGAGTAGTTTCTATTCAAACCGCTTTAAATTTAACCAATCCATTAATTCCAAAATATTTAATTGGATTTGCTACAAGGCAATCAGTAATTTTAGAATTTGCACCAACATTTATTTCAATCATTATGGCAGGCAAAATGGGTTCTTTCATTACATCGAGTATTGGAACAATGCGTGTTACTGAACAAATTGATGCATTAGAAGTAATGGGGGTAAACTCGTTAAACTATTTGGTTTTCCCTAAACTTGTTGCACTAATGCTTTACCCTTTTGTAATTGGATTAAGTATGTTTTTAGGTGTTTTTGGCGGATGGTTGGCGGCTGTTTATGGTGGCTTTGCTACTGCTGATGAGTTTATAAATGGTATTCAAACCGAATTTATTCCGTTTCACGTTACCTATGCCTTTATAAAAACTATTGTTTTTGCCTTTTTATTAGCTACGATTCCTTCTTTTCACGGTTATTATATGAAAGGTGGAGCTCTCGAAGTAGGTAAAGCAAGTACGATTTCGTTTGTTTGGACATCTGTAGTGATTATTTTGTGCAATTATATTTTAACACAACTTCTTTTAACTAATTAATTATGATTGAAGTTAAAGACATAAAAAAATCATTTGGAGAGCAAATGGTGTTAAAAGGAATTTCGACTACGTTGGAAGCTGGAAAGACCAATTTAATTATTGGTCAATCAGGTTCTGGTAAAACAGTTTTTTTAAAATCTTTATTGGGAATTCATCAAGTAGATAGTGGCACGATTTCTTTTGACGGTCGTATTTATTCTGAAATGTCCGACGATGAACGACGTGAATTACGTACCGAAATAGGAATGGTTTTTCAAGGAAGTGCTTTATTTGATTCAATGACTGTTGAAGAAAACATAGGATTTCCATTAAAGATGTTCACACACAAAACAGTCAAAGAAATAAAAGAACGTGTAGATTTTGTTATAGAAAGAGTAAATCTAATTGATGCACATCATAAGAAACCATCTGAAATTTCTGGAGGTATGCAAAAACGTGTAGCTATTGCTCGCGCTATTGTAAACAATCCGAAATATTTATTTTGTGACGAACCCAACTCTGGGCTTGACCCAAAAACAGCTATTGTAATTGACAATCTTATTCAGGAAATTACGAAAGAGTACAACATCACAACCGTCATTAATACGCACGACATGAACTCTGTAATGGAAATTGGAGATAAAATTGTTTTTTTGAAAAATGGCTTAAAAGCATGGGAAGGAGATAAAACGCAAATTTTCAAAACCGATAACGAAGCTGTTACTGATTTTGTATACTCCTCTGAATTATTCAAAAAAGTTCGCGAAGCGGTATTAAAGGAAGGAATTTAATAATTGCTATAAACATTTAAATAAAAAAATCTCATAATTTCTTATGAGATTTTTTTATTAGTGAAGCTTAATTGTTAGTTACCTAACTTAGCAACGACAGCTTTAATATCTTGCTCTTTACTCTTTGGATAAATTAACAAAACGCCCTCTCTATCTACAATAATATAATCGTGTAATCCGTCGATGATAATTAACTTATCAGCATCTGAACGCACAATGTTATTCGATGCATTTTCTAATACTACTTTAGCATTAACTACTGCATTATTATTATGATCTTTATCTAATTTTTCATGTAATGAACCCCAAGTTCCTAAATCATTCCAATCGAAAGTGGCCGGTAAAACATACACATTATTTGCATTTTCCATTACTGCATAATCAATTGAAATATTTTCTGCTAAAGAATAGTTATCTACGATAAATTGTTTTTCATTAGAAGTATTAAAACTATTCCATCCATTTAAGAATAATGCATTCATTTGAGGCTGAAACTTTTCAAAAGCTTCCACAATAGATTTTACACTCCAAATAAAGATTCCGCCATTCCAAAGAAAGTTTCCACTTTCTAAAAAAGACTTAGCCGTTTCATAATCAGGTTTTTCTCTAAATTGCTTTACTTTTTTAACAGCATTCGAATCCGCTTTATCATATTCAATATATCCAAACCCTGTATTAGGAAATGTTGGTTGAATACCCAATGTCATTAATGCATTTTCGCTTTGACAGAAATCAAAACATTGTTGCAAATTATTTGTAAAAGCAATTTCATCTTCAATCCAGTGATCGCTTGGAGCCACCACCATTACCGCATCGGGATTTTGCTTTTTAATTTTTAACGAAGCATATAAAATACATGGAGCCGTGTTACGCATAGCAGGCTCTAACAACACTTGTTCTTGTTTTACCTGAGGCAATTGCTCTAGAACCAAGTCATTGTACTTTTCATTCGTTAATATTAAAATATTTTCAACTGGAATAAGTTTAGCTAATCTCGAAAAAGTCTTTTGGATAAGTGTTTCCCCAGATCCCAACATATCGTGGAATTGTTTTGGAAATTCTGTAGTACTCACAGGCCAAAAGCGAGAACCAACTCCCCCGGCCATTAATATTGCATAATAATTTTTATTCATAATATTTGAGTTACAAAGTAACAAGCTTGCAAAGGTACAAAGATAAACTTTAACTCAACAGCTCAACTTCAGCATTTGGGTTAAACAAATATACTTTTCCAGTTGCAATTTCTAAACATTCTATTCGCTTTGTTCTAAGCGCTACTTTTTTAAAAATTTTCCCATTATGAATTCTAAATGTACTTCCATAAGGAATTTCGAAAACATAATTTTTATCGTTTATTGGGTCAAATTGTTTTAAGGCCAATGCCAAAGTAGTATCTGTATCACTACTTGCTTTAGGATTCCTAAAATGTCTTGCAATAAGTGGAAGTAAATTATTAGGAAAAATTTCTGGTCTAATAAAAGGAACCATTAATCTTTGAAAAGTCATTTTCCATTCATCTCCATGTGGTTTTATTTGTCGTCCATACTTTTCAAAAGCTACTAAATGGGCAATCTCATGAATTAATGTGATTAGAAACCTGTATTTATTCTGTGAAAAGTTCACTGTAATAACATGAGAACCATCTGTATCTCGACGATAATCTCCGTGTCTTGTAATACGTTCATTTACAATTTTGAGATGCACATGATTAGCTTTAATTAACTCAAAACACATTGGAACAGAATTCTCAGGTATGTATTTATATAAAACGTCCATTAAATTATGAATTCACAATTGCTAAGGAGTTGTTGAAGAAACCTGAAGCACTTTTCCGTTATAATATTTATTTCCAGTCAACGCAAAATTAAAAATATAGTCAGCCATTTCTTTTGCTGTTATTGGCGCTCGATAGCCAGGAAAAGCTTCTTGAAGCATTTCTGTTTGCACGGCACCTAAAGCCAAAACATTAAAAGCAATTTCTTTTTCTTTATATTCTTCTGCTAATAATTCTGACAAAGTAATTACTGCTCCTTTACTCGAACTATAAGCAGCTAAACCAGCAAATTTCATGCTACCTTGAATACCTCCCATTGAACTGATTGTAACAACATGACTGCCTTTTGATAAATAAGGAATACAAACACGTGTTAAAGCTGCAACACCAAAAACATTCACTTTATAAATATCTTCAAATTCTTTAGTCGAAATTTGTTCAAAAGGTTTGTGAAGCAAACTTCCTGCATTATGAATTATAATATCCACTTTTTTCCATGTTGAATTGATGAATTTATCCACTTCCTGTAAATCTTCTTCAATAGATAGATCTACCGATAAGCAAGTAATATTTGAATTCTCAATTAATAATTGAGGTGTTTTTCTTGAAATGGCTAATACTTGATAACCTGCATGAGCGAATTGCAACGCTAATTCGTATCCTATTCCTCTAGAAGTTCCTGTGATGATTATATTTTTACTCACAAATTTATATTGTTTTTTGGTGTTCGTGACCCGAGCCATTTTGGCGAACAGATGAAATAATCTTCGATTTCAAAATACTATTTTTTGTAAAAATAAAAAATCCCGAATGAATCGGGACTTTTCATTCTATAATTTTATTTTATTATGCTAACATTGTAACTGGGTTTTCCATAAATGCTTTGAACGTTTGCAAGAATTGTGCTCCAGTTGCACCATCAACAGTTCTATGATCACATGCTAAAGTTACTGTCATTGTATTTCCAACAACGATTTGACCATTTTTAACCACCGGTTTTTCTACAATAGCACCTACTGATAAAATAGCTGAATTAGGCTGGTTGATGATAGATGTGAAAGATTGTATACCAAACATTCCTAAGTTAGAAATTGTAAATGTACTTCCTTCCATTTCTGCAGGTTGGATTTTTTTAGCTTTCGCTCTTCCCGCCATATCTTTAACAGATGCACCAATTTGCGTTAAGCTCATTTGGTCTGTAAATTTCAATACTGGAACCACCAATCCGTCTTCAACAGCTACAGCTACACCAATATTCACATGGTGATTGATAATTGTAGCTTCATCTTTCCATTGAGAGTTCACTTGAGGATGCTTTTTCAATGCCATAGCAGATGCTTTAATCACCATATCATTGAAAGAAACTTTCGTTTCTGGCAAACCATTAATCATATTACGTGAAGCAATCGCATTATCCATATCTAACTCGATAGTCAAATAATAATGTGGTGCAGTAAATTTAGATTCTGATAAACGTTTTGCAATTACTTTACGCATTTGTGAATTTTTCACTTCCTCTTGGAAAACTTCTCCAGCAGGAACAAATGGTTTAACTGCACTAACAGCAGCTTGAGCTTGAGCAACAGCTTGAACTGGCGTACTTACAGCAGCAGCTCCTGGCACAAAATTCTCAACATCTGCTTTTGTAATTCTTCCGTTTTCTCCTGAACCATTTACTTGTGAAAGATTAATTCCTTTCTCTTCTGCAATTTTTTTAGCTAACGGAGAAGCAAAAATTCTACCAGATGTAGTTGCAACCGGAGTTGTAAGCGCAACTGGAGTATTCGTTTCTGCTTTTACTTCCTCAGTTTTTGGAGCCTCAACAGCACCTCCAACTTTAAAGTTAGCCACTACACCTGAAACATCTGTTCCCACAGGGCCTAAAATTGCTAATATACTATCAACTGGTGCCGAACCACCTTCTTCAATACCAATGTACAACAAAGTACCAGCATTGAATGATTCGAACTCCATAGTTGCTTTATCTGTTTCTATTTCAGCAAGGATATCTCCTTCTTTAACTGCGTCTCCAACTTTTTTTAACCAAGTCGCAACTGTTCCTGTTGTCATGGTATCAGACAAGCGAGGCATAGTCACTACTTTTACTCCTACAGGTAATTCAGCTGTTGGAGCAGCAACTTGTGAAGATTTTTCTTCTACAACTGGCACAGCAGTTTCAACTTTAGAAGCAGTTCCTCCATTTAATAATGCCGAAATATCTTCTCCTTCGTTTCCGATAATTGCTAACAATGAATCTACTGGTGCAGATTGACCAGCTTCGATTCCAATATGTAATAGCGTTCCTGCATTGAAAGACTCAAACTCCATAGTAGCTTTGTCTGTTTCAATTTCGGCAAGAATATCACCTTCTTTTACTTTGTCACCCACTTTTTTAAGCCATGTTGCCACGGTTCCTTCCGTCATCGTATCGCTCAAACGAGGCATTGTAATTACTGTTGCCATAATTTATAATCTATGAGGGATAAATGGATAATTTTCTTGTTCATATACTACGTCGTATAATTGCTCTGCAGTAGGGAATGGAGATTCATCAGCGAATTTTTCACATTCAGTTACTAAATCGGCAACTCTCTGGTCGATAGTTTCGATTTCGGCATCAGTAGCATATTTGTTTTCTTTAATCATATCGAGAACCTGAGTAATCGGGTCGATTTTTTTGTATTCTTCCACTTCTTCTTTGGTTCTGTATAATTGTGCATCAGACATTGAGTGTCCTCTGTAACGGTATGTTTTCATTTCAAGAAAGGTTGGTCCGTCGCCACGACGTGCTCTATCAATAGCTTCGTGCATAGCTTCAGCAACTTTAATAGGATTCATACCGTCAACTGGCCCACATGGCATTTCATATCCTAAACCTAATTTCCAGATATCTGTATGATTAGCTGTTCTTTCTACTGAAGTACCCATTGCATATCCATTGTTTTCAACGATAAATACAACTGGCAATTTCCAGTTCATAGCCATATTGAAAGCTTCGTGTAATGAACCTTGACGTGCAGCTCCATCTCCAAAATAAGTTAATGTTACTCCCCCTGTTTCAAAATATTTATCAGCGAAAGCGATACCTGCACCTACTGGAATTTGTGCTCCTACAATACCATGACCTCCATAGAACCCGTGTTCTTTAGAAAAAATATGCATTGAACCTCCCATACCTTTTGAAGTTCCAGTAACTTTACCATATAACTCCGCCATTACTTTTCTTGGATCTACACCCATTGCAATAGGCTGAACGTGGTTTCTGTATGCAGTAATCATTTTGTCTTTAGACAAATCCATTGCATGTATGGCTCCTGCAAGAACTGCTTCTTGTCCGTTGTATAAATGTAAAAATCCTCTAACTTTTTGTTGGATATAAACGGCTGCTAATTTGTCCTCGAATTTACGCCAAAACAGCATATCTTCATACCACTTTAATAAAACTTCTTTTGTTACTTCTTTCATGTGACTTTGTAAAGTATTGTGTGTAATTATTTTATAAGACGCAAAAAATTGACCTCACACAAATTTGCGAAGAGCAAAAGTAAGACATTCCTAATAATTGATAAAATTTACAGCGTAATTTTTCTAATTTATAAATAGTTTTTATCAAATGTAAGCGGTAATAGATTTTGAATCGAATCTGATTTATACACTTCACCTGTTTCTCCCATAAAATATATTTCTATGGAAAGATCTTGCCTAAACTCATATTCAAATATAGACTGACGACAGGCACCACAAGGTGGGATAGGTTTTGTCGTTATATTTTCTGTTGCACCAGCAGTAATAGCCATCTTTACAATTTTAGCATCAGGATATACTGCTCCTGCTTGAAAAATAGCTACTCGTTCAGCGCACAATCCAGACGGATAGGCCGCATTTTCTTGATTTGACCCCACTACTATTTCTCCATTATCCAACAATAATGCAGCTCCAACTTTGAATTTTGAATAGGGTGCATACGCATTTTTCCTTACTTCAACCGCTTTCTTCATTAAATCTTGATCTTCTTTAAAAAGTTCTTCAACTGAATTAAAGACTAAGATTTTCGTGTCAATTTTAATTTCTTTCATACTTTATAAGGGAAAAAAAATCCAAATTTCAAAAAAATGAAATTTGGATTTTTTATTAATTATTTTCTATTTCTAATATTGATCATAGTCATCACCAAAATTAAACGTTAATGAAAAACGCAATGTGTTTTCCAATGGATTTTTGACTTTCGATGCTGAAAACAGATAAGAAACATCTAATGTTATAGCAGTATATCTAAATCCTGCCCCTATCGTTGCAAATTTTCTAGCACCTTTATCTTTACTTTCATTAAAGTACCCAGCTCTTAAAGCAAATGAATCTTGGTACCAATATTCTAAACCTGCCGAATATGTAAATTCTTTTATTTCCTCTTTAAATCCATCAGGCGCATCACCAAAAGATTTAAAAACACCTGATGCCCAACTTATATTATTGTATTCATCAGCTGCTGCTTGATACTCGCTACCATCAACGATACCATTACCATCTTTATCAGTAACAACTTTTGGAGTAGGTACTAATAATTTTGTAAATTCTAAATTAGCAGCAACCTTATTATATTCATCAAAGATAAAATCGAAACCTCCACCTAGTCTTAAATTAGCAGGTAAAAAGTTGGAACTTCTTTCAATATCACCTTCGTATGAAATTTTTGGCCCCAAATTTTGTATATTAAATCCTAAACGATATCTACCGTTAAAATCATTAAAAGCCATCTCTTCAGACTGATAAAAACCAGCAACATCCACCGCAAAAGTATTCGCCGAAGAAGCATCAGTATTTGTTGTTGCAAATCTCAGGTTTGAACGGATATATCTACCAGCAACAGCCATAGAAAATCTATCACTTAATTGAAGTGCATATGATAAATCGAATGCCAATTCGTTTGGTTTAACATTTCCTAATGAATTACTCTCTCTATCAGTTAATTCAATTTCTCCTAAACTAAAATAACGTAAACTACCAGCAAAAGCACTTCTTTCATTAAATCTATTGAAATAATTGATTTGTCCTAATGAAATATCATTTACCAAATCAGTCAAATAAGGTGTGTAACTAGCTGTAAATCCTTGCTTTTTTAAGGAAAAAGCATATTTAGCTGGGTTAAATTGTTGTGAAAACGCATCAGGAGAAGTAGCAACTCCATTATCACCCATACCAGCAGAACGAGCATCGGCTGCAATCAATAAGAACGGTACTCCAGTGGTAATAGGTCTTTCGTTTTGGGCTTGTATATTCAGGGCAAATAATAGTCCGGTAATTAGAAAACCAATTTTTTTCATTTCAGCTTTTATAAATATTTGACAAATATATATTCTTTTATTAAAGTATTACTAGTTTCTCAAACTTTTCCGTCTTTTTATTCGTTAAAGTTGACTTAACAGTTAATTTATACACATATACTCCCTTACCTATTTTATCCCCAAAATCATCTCTTCCATCCCAAGTAATATCTCTTGAAGTAAAACCTTCTGTAGTGATTAATTGATTTTTAGACCACACTATCTTTCCAGTAACTGTCATAACTTGAACTTGTACCTCAAGAGGTTCTGAAGGTTTATTATGCGTAAACCAAAACTCAGTATGATTAACAAATGGATTTGGATAATTTAAAACATTTGTAATCATCAATGTTTCATCACCCACTACTATAAACTGTAACTCTGCAGTTATCAAATTATTGTACACATCCCATGCTTTAAATGTTAAAGTATGTAATCCTGGAGCTAAATTTCTAAAAGGATACTTTAATTTTCCTTGCGTATAATCATTTAACTCAGTTTCATAATAATCATTTAACACATAAGGTTTTGTTTCATCACCATCCAGATAAGCAATGATATCATGACCAATTCCACTTGCCGTATTTATTCCATGCTCATCCTCAAGAAATGCCAAGAAAAGAGGTGATTGATCTGTAATTCCTCCAGAAACAAATGTTTCATCATTCATATAAATTCTGACACGAGGCCCAGTGATATCAACCTCTGCATTAGTATTTATTCCTCCTACCTTAATAGTAGTATCCCATCCTGTTTGATTTTGAAGTAATGTATTATGTTTTGCATAAAAACTCACCTTACCATTACCAACATTTATTTTTATATCTTTTGGAACTACAAACCCAAATTCAAACAAACCGTTATTTACAGAAGCATTACCTCTAAAAATAGTTTCTCCAAGGGTTACAAAACTCATTGGAGTCCCAATCCCATCATTAACCAATGTACCACGATTAACATCTTTATCAAAAATCTGAACCGCCACATCACCATTATAAGATGTCAAAACATTATCTAACTCATCCGTCACTTCTCCCGACAATTTAACAAAACTAAGCGCTTGTAAATTATCTGTAGATAAAGCAATTGGAACATCATTTATTTTTGTTAATCGGACTTTAGGCTTAGCAATAGCTAACATCAAGGCTGGATCACCAATGTAAGAAATAACATTATTCCCTGGGTTTGAAGAAGCAGCCTTTGTTAAACGAACAGCTTCTGCAATAGAAGGATAAACATTTGATCCATACGAGAACAATCTTGCTCCAAAATTAGTATTAAAAGTCTCGCCTGTACCTTGTCCAATTTGCCTCGTCGTTGTTACCATCGCTATTGAACCTCCTGCTGGATTTTGATATACAAGCTCGCCAGCTGTTGGCCTTAAAGGGTTATCAAAACGAGTAAATTCACATGTCACAGTTATAAACAATGGGTATTTATATTTGTTTGCCAAAGTTTTTGCATCTGGAATTTCAAAGATTCTCTCACTTGAAAGACCATCTTCTCCCCCATGACCTAAATAGTTAAAAACCAACGCTCCTTGACCAAAAGCATTAAACATTTCTTCTCTCGCTTTAGGATACTTTTGCCCTCCTGATGTAGTTTCCTGAACATAGGCATCCATATAGATTTTTTTAAGATTGATGAATTTTTTTTGATTTACTATTACATCACCCAAAGCATTCATGTTTTGCTGCAAAGTACTATCACTGCCTTTATCAATATCGTCTGAAATAAATACTATATTATTACGCCATCTTCCATATGATTTTAAGTCGTGGTAGTCAATAATTTTAGTAACCATCTGTTCTGCTTGCTCAACATTACTTACCAAAATTCTACCAACAGCTAAATCCAAACCTAAATTTGACAGCATATTTCCTTCATTAGAATCCATTAATCCAAAATAATCGTCTGAGACAAACGAAGAAACTAAAGAAAAACTTTCTAAAGAATGAAAAATAGGAACCACATTAGTATTATTCTGAATTCTATCTTTAAAATCAAAAGAAGCATCTCCAAACAAGCAAACGTATTTTATTCTATCTCCAGGAACAAAAGGATCATTATCGTAAATATATTTCACAAAATTCCTAATTGCACCAATATCTGGCTTACCAGAAGAAAACTCTTTGTACAACATCTCTAATGTAACCACTTTAACATTCAACGAAGAATAATTTCTATGAAAATTTGCCAATCTTTCTGCCTGACCTGACAAATAAGCTGGTGAAACAATTACATAATCGACATCCTTTAATTGACCTTGATTATCATAAAAAATGGTGCCTTTTAAATCCTGATTTGAAACAGAAGGATCACTATCTTTTTCTGGACTATAAAAGTCGTTATTATCAACTACAATATATTTTTTAGCTTGCCCCATTGTAGCTTTAACAGAAATTGTTGACAACCCTGAGTTTTGCTTAGAAGTAACATTATATATATCTGTAATATCCCAAATTTGCCCAATACTGGTTGCGTTACTTATCTGATATTCACAAACACCAACTTGAGTAGTAACATCATTAACTTTAAAACGAAATTGTTTACCAAAACCTTTCAAATCTGATTTAGCAGTAATTGCTATATAATCAAGAAATGCATTACTACTAGGAACACCATTATTATTATATTTTAATACAACAGATATATTTTGTGAATTTGAAGAATATGACGTGTCAAGAATATTTGCCGATGCATAAACTGGACCTTGTGGGTTTGATGCAGTAAATGAAATAGCACCAATTGACTGCCCATTAACATTGACCCCCATATTCGTAACTGACGCAGCTGACGCAGCAGCCCTAACCTTTATCTTGATTGGATTGGCCGTTTGTATGTTAGGAAAATTAAATTGAAAAGTTTGTTGATTTTCAAAATTAAACTGCTCACCATACCATGTTCTCCCTAATCTAGCTATATTAACCCTATCAATTTCATGAAATTGATAATCATCAAAAGAGGAGTAAACATTATTAGGAGATTGAATTGGTTCATTTAAATTTTGAATTCTTTTACCGTTCCCAATTGAAGAAGTAATGTAGTAATAGGATTTATCTCCGTACAAATTAACGTGTGTTTCACTATCATCATTCCAATTATCAACTCCTTCCGCATAAAAAAGAATATAATCATTATCTTGGAAAGAACCATCTTCTTCACCAATAAATTGAATAGCATTTTCAGCAATATCAAATGGATAAGGCACAGAATTTACAAGCGGAATCATCCTCCCACCATTACCGTATATTTTAATAGTCCTAGGATCAACATTAACATTAAAACCCAAGCTAGATAAAAATGCTTTAGTAATTTTATACACACCAGATCTTTGAACATAAAACCTTTTCCATTCTCCAGTTTTTAAAACAGAACTTGACAAGGCCATTACATTTTTGGAAGAAACTGAAGACACAGTTGAATAACTAAATGAATATTCTAAACTTTTTACCTTTTTATAAACACCATCTTGTTTAATAATTGGCGAAAAAGAAAAAACAGCGTAGTTCACATCTCTAGCCTTAGCATTAGAAATTGTTGCTACAATATTAGATTTTATTTTTGCTTTATTTAATTCCCCTAAAGTCTCTGAAGAAATATTTTCCAAAACAAGATTTGAAATAATTAAACTACCTTCATCAATATCAGCATCAGTCTTAAATTTCTCCGATAATAAAATGGTTTTACTTTCATCATTAAACTGAAGACTTTCGGACTTTATAAATGGAATTCTAAACTGGAAAGATTGATTGTGTTTATACAAACTATTCTCAATCCATTCAACAGAAACTTTCCTCTTTTCCTGAGCAAAGGAAAATAAATAAAAAAAAAGTGTAACTATTAAGGAGTATTTTTTCATATATAACACTATAACGTCGTAAAAGAAATTTTATTTCAGCTTGTAAAAATATGGTATTTAATACAATAATAAAAAACATTATTCGTTAACAAAAATGGGAAAAAAATCAAATTTTAAGATTTTTTTAAATATTTATCAAAAAGGTGTTGCAGTTTAATGGTTAATTATTATATTGCGCCACAAAATAATTACCTACTGAAAGTATGAAAGTAAACAAAATTATGACTGTAAGAATACTATTCTCCATGATAGTATTGTTTGGTTTTGCTAGCTGTAGCAAAAAGTCAAGCTCGAAAAACACTTCGTCAGCTACTGGATGGAAAATTAATGACCCTAATGGAGGTTTCCAGTACAATTCAAGCTTTACTAAACAAGAAACTGCCCCTGGTTTAGTACTAGTTGAAGGAGGTACGTTCACAATGGGTAAAGTTCAAGACGACCCAATGCACGACTGGAATAACTCTCCAAGTCAACAACACGTACAATCTTTTTACATGGATGAAACAGAAGTTACTAACATGATGTACATGGAGTATCTTGATTGGGTTAAGAGAGTATTCCCACCAACTGACGAGAATTACAAACATATATATGAAGGTGCATTACCAGATACTTTGGTTTGGAGAAATAGATTAGGTTATAATGAAACTATGACTAACAACTATTTAAGACATCCAGCTTATAAAGATTATCCTGTTGTAGGTGTAAACTGGTTACAAGCTACTGAGTTTGCTAAATGGAGAACAAATCGTGTTAACGAAGCTATTCTTGAAAGAGAAGGTTACATGAAAAAAGGAGCAAAAGTAGTTGATGTAGATGCAAATAATACTTTTGATACTGAAGCCTATTTAGTTTCTCCTTCTACTTCATTTGGTGGTAATGAGGAAATTATTTTACAAAAAACTGGTCGTGGAGGCAAAAAAGCTAAAGCTAAAAAAGCTAAAGGAGATGATGCTGATGCTACTGCTACTGCTGGTGCTGAAGGACCGACTAATGTATATGCACAAAAAACATCTGGTGTTTTATTACCAGAATATAGACTTCCAACAGAAGCTGAGTGGGAATATGCTGCTGCTGCAGATGTAGGTCAAAGAGAATACAACATTTATAGAGGACAAAAGAAATATCCTTGGAAAGGTCAATATACTAGATCTGGTAAAAGACAAACAAGAGGTGATCAATTGGCTAACTTCAAACAAGGTAAAGGAGATTACGGAGGAATTGCAGGATGGTCAGATGACGGTGCAGATATTACAGCTCCCGTAAAATCTTACAAGCCTAACGATTTCGGACTATATGATATGGCTGGTAACGTTGCTGAATGGGTACAGGATGTATACCGACCAATGGTTGATGATGAAGCAAATGACTTCAACTACTTCCGTGGTAACGTTTATACTAAAAATAAAATCGACAAAGATGGCAAATTAGAGTTTGTAACTTCTGAAACAATCAAATATGATACGTTAAGTAATGGTAAAGTTGTTGCAAGAAACAAACCAGGAGAAATTGCTCAAGTGCCTGTTGACGAAAACGAAACTTATTTAAGACAAAACTTCTCTACAAGTAACAATATTGGATACCGAGACGGAGACAAACAATCAACTCGTTATTTTGATTTTGGAAGCGCTGAAGAAGGAGAAAAAATAAGCGAAAAGAAAAGAATGTATGACTCTCCTATTCACAAAGTAGAAGTTGTTAAGGATAGTACTGGAAAAATTGACAGCACTGCTAAATTGAGTCGTAAGTTTGACAAAACTGGAAAAAGAACAACTTTAATTGGCGATGATGTAAGAGTTTACAAAGGAGGGTCATGGAGAGACAGAGCTTATTGGTTAGATCCAGCTCAGAGAAGATACTGCCAACAAGAAATTGCTTCTGACTACATTGGATTCAGATGTGCAATGTCTAGAGTAGGTCCAAAATCTGACTTCAAGAAAAGACCAAGAAACTAATAATTTTGTTTACATATAATTAAAAGCCCCTTTTTGGGGCTTTTAATTTTTTCTTACTTTCGCAATATGAGAATAGAAGATATCTACCAATGTTTTTTACAATGTGACTCAGTTTCTACTGATACACGTAAAATTGAACCTAATTCCCTTTTTATAGCATTAAAAGGGGAAAAATTTGATGCAAATACCTTTGCTGAAGAAGCACTAAAAAAAGGAGCTTTGTTTGTTATAATTGATGACAAAAAATATTTTACTAATGAAAATAAAATGTTATTAGTAAAAGATAGCTTACAAACATTACAAGAACTCGCAAATTATCATAGAAATCAATTAGGATTACCAATAGTTGCATTAACAGGTAGTAACGGAAAAACAACTACAAAGGAACTTATTAACTCAGTTCTCTCTATGAAATACAACACAAAAGCCACTATTGGAAATCTTAACAACCATATAGGTGTGCCTTTGACTTTGCTTTCATTTGATGAAAACACTGACATAGGCATAGTTGAAATGGGTGCAAATCATCAAAAAGAAATTGAAATGCTTTGCGAAATAGCACAACCAGATTATGGCTATATCACAAATTTTGGTAAAGCCCACTTAGATGGTTTTGGGGGTTTTGAAGGTGTTATAAAAGGGAAAAGCGAACTATATTCTTATCTAAGAAAAAATGAAAAAACAGTTTTCATCAATAGTGATGACCCCTTACAAGTAGAAAAAGGAGCTAATATTAAATGTTTTACTTTTGGCCTGAAAAATGAGGCTAATATTATAATAAAATATGTTGAAGCAAACCCAATGGTTAAAATTAGTTTCAATAATCAACTAATCAATTCACATTTAATTGGAATTTACAATGCCAACAATATAAATGCTGCAATTACTATTGGTAAATATTTCAACATAACCGATTCAGATATAAAAAAGGCAATTGAAGATTACCAACCTAACAATAATCGCTCACAATTAATTGAAAAAAAAACAAACAAAATAATTCTAGATGCATACAATGCTAACCCAAGCAGCATGCTTGCAGCAATAACCAACTTTATACAACTTGATTCAAACAACAAAATTGCCATTTTAGGCGACATGTTTGAACTAGGTGACGAAAGCATTGATGAACATAAAAAAATAGTTGAAATCCTCACTAAAGAGCCTTCTGTTAAAACGTTTTTCATAGGTAAAGATTTTTATAGTAATAAAATAGACATAAATCACGTTTTTTTCTTCGAAAATTTTTTAAGTTTTGCTGAAAAATTTAAATCAATTCCTATTGAAAATAAAACAATTCTAATAAAAGGTTCCAGAGGAATGGCCTTAGAAAAAACATTAGATTTACTATAATATTAATCCAGCCTTGCGCTGGATTTTTTTATTAAATTTATTTACAAATAAAATAATCATGAGTGCAACTAAGACATGGGAAGAAAAATTAACTCCTCTCCTAACTAAATATAAAAACAAAAAACATCCTTTAGAGTATCAAAACTTATATCAGCTTATGATTATGGTGATACTCTCCGCACAAGATTCTGATGCAAATATTAACAAAATCACCCCTGCCTTGTTTAAAATTTATCCTAATTTGGAAAGTTTGTCAGTTTCTAACACCGAGGCTTTGATTCCCTTTATTTCAAAAGTGAGAAACTTTGGAACAAAAGCAGGATGGATCATTGAAATTGCTCAAGAACTAAAAGAAGATAAAAAAATTCCACTAACAATGGAAAGTTTAGTTTCACTAAAAGGAATAGGAAGAAAATCGGCAAACGTTATCATGCGTGAGATGAATTCCCCTTCAGAAGGCATAATTTGTGATTTACATGTTATAAGAGTGGCTCCTAGAATTGGCTTAATCCCCGAAACCAAAGACGGGAACAAAGTTGAAAAACAGCTAATGCAAGTTTTACCAAAAGAAATTTGGGGAGAAATTGGCATGGCTATTTCATTTTTAGGGCGCGAAATCTGCCGACCTACCAATCCTAAATGTGATCAATGTCCGATTAATATTCATTGTGACTACTTCAAGACGCTTAAAAATTAGACTGAAGCACAAAATATAACATATTAAAAATCAACACAAAGCAGTTTTTTTTTATGGCGTGCCCCTAAAGGGTGTCGGGCTGTCCACTATATCTTTTGCATTTAACTTGCAAAAGGATATCGTTTCCATCCCTCACGCTATATTTTCAATAAAATAACGGGGCAATTTTTCATTTTTTTATTTCATAAAACTATATAAAACAAAAAACCCCTCATCGAATGATGAAGGGTTTTCTAAAGAAAGGCAGCGACATACTCTCCCACAGGATTGCAGTACCATCTGCGCAGGCGGGCTTAACTTCTCTGTTCGAGATGGGAAGAGGTGAGCCCCGCCGCAATAACCACCTTAAGGTCGTTTTGCAAGGGTGATTTGGTTAAAACCAGACCAACATTACACAATATCTTAACATACTGAGATAAAAATCATTGATCCCTGAGGTATACTCGAAGGGAGAAAGTTTGCCGCGCCCCTTGCGGGGCGCATGCACGTACATAAGCTTACGGGTTATTAGTACTACTCGACTATGACATTACTGCCTTTACATCTATAGCCTATCAACGTGGTCATCTTCCACGACCCTTAAAAGAAATCTCATCTTGTGGTGGGTTTCGCGCTTATATGCTTTCAGCGCTTATCCCTTCCCGACGTAGCTACTCTGCGATGCCCCTGGCGAGACAACAGATACACTAGAGGTCAGTCCAATTCGGTCCTCTCGTACTAGAATCAGATCCACTCAAATTTCTAACGCCCACAGTAGATAGAGACCGAACTGTCTCACGACGTTCTGAACCCAGCTCGCGTGCCACTTTAATGGGCGAACAGCCCAACCCTTGGGACCTTCTCCAGCCCCAGGATGTGACGAGCCGACATCGAGGTGCCAAACCCCCCCGTCGATATGAGCTCTTGGGGAGATCAGCCTGTTATCCCCGGCGTACCTTTTATCCTTTGAGCGATGGCCCTTCCATGCGGAACCACCGGATCACTATGCTCTACTTTCGTACCTGATCGACCTGTATGTCTCTCAGTCAAGCTCCCTTATGCCATTGCACTCTACGCACGGTTACCAAGCGTGCTGAGGGAACCTTTAGAAGCCTCCGTTACTCTTTTGGAGGCGACCACCCCAGTCAAACTACCCACCAAGCAATGTCCCCCACAATATGGGGTTAGACCTCAGATAAGCAAAGGGTGGTATTTCAACAATGACTCCACAACGCCTGGCGACGCCATTTCACAGTCTCCCACCTATCCTACACATCACTTATCCAAGACCAATACTAAGCTATAGTAAAGGTGCACAGGGTCTTTTCGTCCCACTGCGGGTAAACGGCATCTTCACCGTTACTACAATTTCACCGAGCTCATGGCTGAGACAGTGTCCAGATCGTTACACCATTCGTGCAGGTCGGAACTTACCCGACAAGGAATTTCGCTACCTTAGGACCGTTATAGTTACGGCCGCCGTTTACTGGGGCTTCAATTCAATGCTTCTCCGAAGATAACATCTCCTCTTAACCTTCCAGCACCGGGCAGGTGTCAGGCCCTATACTTCATCTTACGATTTTGCAGAGCCCTGTGTTTTTGATAAACAGTCGCCTGGACCTTTTCACTGCGGCCAGCTTGCGCTGGCGACCTTTCTCCCGAAGTTACAGGTCTATTTTGCCTAATTCCTTAGCCATGAATCTCTCGAGCACCTTAGGATTCTCTCCTCAACTACCTGTGTCGGTTTACGGTACGGGTTCTTATAATCTAAGTTTAGAGGTTTTTCTTGGAAGCCCTTAGGCACACTATCCCTTTGTCCGAAGACGCCGAGTACTATCGCATTTCACCAAATTCTCCGGATTTGCCTAGAGAACCTATAGCTAAGTGCTTTAACGAACTATTCCGTCAGTTCGCGGTGCTTTCATCACTCCGTCACCCCATCACAATTATAAGAAGTACGGGAATATTAACCCGTTGGCCATCGACTTCCCCTTTCGGGTGCGCCTTAGGACCCGACTAACCCGCAGCTGATTAGCATAGCTGCGGAAACCTTAGTTTTTCGGTGTGCGGGTTTCTCGCCCGCATTATCGTTACTTATGCCTACATTTTCTTTTCTAACCAGTCCAGCATACCTTACGATACACCTTCAACCCTGTTAGAATGCTCCCCTACCACTTGTATATAATACAAATCCATAGCTTCGGTAGTATACTTATGCCCGATTATTATCCATGCTCGTCCGCTCGACTAGTGAGCTGTTACGCACTCTTTAAATGAATGGCTGCTTCCAAGCCAACATCCTAGCTGTCGATGCAGACAAACCGCGTTCTTTCAACTTAGCATACATTTGGGGACCTTAGCTGATGGTCTGGGTTCTTTCCCTCTCGGACTTGGACCTTAGCACCCAAGCCCTCACTGTTAGTGAACATTATATAGCATTCGGAGTTTGTCAGGAATTGGTAGGCGGTGAAGCCCCCGCATCCAATCAGTAGCTCTACCTCTATATAACTTTATAACTAACGCTGCACCTAAATGCATTTCGGGGAGTACGAGCTATTTCCGAGTTTGATTGGCCTTTCACCCCTACCCACAGGTCATCCGAAGACTTTTCAACGTCAACCGGTTCGGACCTCCACTATGTGTTACCACAGCTTCATCCTGCCCATGGGTAGATCACACGGTTTCGCGTCTAACACTACTGACTAAAGCGCCCTATTCAGACTCGCTTTCGCTACGGATCCGTGACTTAATCACTTAACCTTGCCAGCAACGTTAACTCGTAGGCTCATTATGCAAAAGGCACGCCGTCACCCCACGAAAGGGCTCCGACCGCTTGTAAGCGTATGGTTTCAGGATCTATTTCACTCCGTTATTCACGGTTCTTTTCACCTTTCCTTCACAGTACTGGTTCACTATCGGTCTCTCAGGAGTATTTAGCCTTAGCGGATGGTCCCGCCAGATTCAGACAGGGTTTCACGTGCCCCGCCCTACTCAGGATACCACTATTCTTATCTTTTCTTACTTATACGGGACTATCACCCTCTGTGGTTTACCTTTCCAGGTAATTCTAATTCAATCCGCAAGAAATATCGTGGTCCTACAACCCCAACATTGCCGTAACAACATTGGTTTGGGCTAATCCGCGTTCGCTCGCCACTACTTACGGAATCACTTTTGTTTTCTTCTCCTCCGCCTACTTAGATGTTTCAGTTCAGCGGGTTTGCCCCCTATCGGGTACTATATCTTCAATATAGTGGGTTGCCCCATTCGGATATCTACGGATCAATTCGTGTGTGCCAATCCCCGTAGCTTTTCGCAGCTTATCACGTCCTTCTTCGCCTCTGAGAGCCTAGGCATCCCCCATACGCCCTTATTTTGCTTATTGTACTTTTCGTTTTTATACATTACTGTATAAAAACTGTGTTCTTTCTACTTTTTAAATGTTTTTTTATCTCAATATGTCAATGAACGGTTGTTCCTTTTGGAACCAGTGGAGAATATCGGAGTCGAACCGATGACCTCCTGCGTGCAAGGCAGGCGCTCTAGCCAGCTGAGCTAATCCCCCGTATATTTAGTCGTCAGTTAACAGTTTTCAGTTAACAGTACTTCAAACGGTTACTCAACCTCTAAAATTTCCTTTTTTAATCAAAAAAACTTAGTAGTCCCGCCCAGACTCGAACTGGGGACCCCTACATTATCAGTGTAGTACTCTAACCAGCTGAGCTACGAGACTCTGTTTTTTAATTATTGTATTATTTGAATTAACAGCAAGAGTAAAAAAAATCTTAAGAACTTTTTCCTAACTTCTTTTTATAGTCTCTAGAAAGGAGGTGTTCCAGCCGCACCTTCCGGTACGGCTACCTTGTTACGACTTAGCCCTAGTTACCAGTTTTACCCTAGGCAGCTCCTTGCGGTCACCGACTTCAGGTACCCCCAGCTTCCATGGCTTGACGGGCGGTGTGTACAAGGCCCGGGAACGTATTCACCGCAGCATGGCTGATCTGCGATTACTAGCGAATCCAGCTTCACGGAGTCGAGTTGCAGACTCCGATCCGAACTGAGAACGGTTTTGTAGATTCGCTCCTACTTGCGTAGTGGCTGCTCTCTGTACCGTCCATTGTAGCACGTGTGTAGCCCAAGGCGTAAGGGCCGTGATGATTTGACGTCATCCCCACCTTCCTCACAGTTTGCACTGGCAGTCTTGCTAGAGTTCCCGACATGACTCGCTGGCAACTAACAACAGGGGTTGCGCTCGTTATAGGACTTAACCTGACACCTCACGGCACGAGCTGACGACAACCATGCAGCACCTTGAAAAACGTCCGAAGAAAAGTCTGTTTCCAAACCTGTCGTTTCCCATTTAAGCCTTGGTAAGGTTCCTCGCGTATCATCGAATTAAACCACATGCTCCTCCGCTTGTGCGGGCCCCCGTCAATTCCTTTGAGTTTCAAACTTGCGTTCGTACTCCCCAGGTGGGATACTTATCACTTTCGCTTAGCCACTCAGATTGCTCCGAACAGCTAGTATCCATCGTTTACGGCGTGGACTACCAGGGTATCTAATCCTGTTCGCTCCCCACGCTTTCGTCCATCAGCGTCAATCCACTTGTAGTAACCTGCCTTCGCAATTGGTATTCCATGTAATCTCTAAGCATTTCACCGCTACACTACATATTCTAGTTACTTCCAAGTAATTCAAGTTCTACAGTATCAATGGCCGTTTGATCGTTGAGCGACCAGATTTCACCACTGACTTATAAAACCGCCTACGGACCCTTTAAACCCAATGATTCCGGATAACGCTTGGATCCTCCGTATTACCGCGGCTGCTGGCACGGAGTTAGCCGATCCTTATTCTTACGGTACCGTCAAGACTCTTCACGAAGAGTTGTTTCTTCCCGTACAAAAGCAGTTTACACACCATAGATGCTTCATCCTGCACGCGGCATGGCTGGTTCAGGCTTGCGCCCATTGACCAATATTCCTCACTGCTGCCTCCCGTAGGAGTCTGGTCCGTGTCTCAGTACCAGTGTGGGGGATCTCCCTCTCAGGACCCCTACCCATCGTTGCCTTGGTATGCCGTTACCACACCAACTAGCTAATGGGACGCATGCTCATCTTGTACCGTTGGAACTTTAGTAATAAATAGATGCCTATTCATTACACTATGGGGTATTAATCCAAATTTCTCTGGGCTATCCCCCTGTACAAGGTAGATTGCATACGCGTTACGCACCCGTGCGCCGGTCTCAAGGAAGCAAGCTTCCTCTACCCCTCGACTTGCATGTGTTAAGCCTGCCGCTAGCGTTCATCCTGAGCCAGGATCAAACTCTTCATCGTATAATTTTTAAAAGCTTGCGCTTTTGATTTGTAGACAAAGAATGCTAGGTTTTTCAAATCTCTCGATTTCTCTTACTCTTATTTTTTTGTGCTTCAAACATCTCTGCTCGAAGCGGCTGTCAATCCAATATGTCTATGAACGTTTCTTCTTGTTTTTCGCTAAACTTCTTTCGTTGTTTTTGCGGGTGCAAAGGTAGAAATCTTTTTCTAATCTCGCAAATAATTTTTGATTTATTTTTTATCTTTTTTCAAGACTAAAATCTTAAATTATTTACTCAATATTTCAAATGAACTTCTCTTCGTTTGCGGGGTGCAAAGGTAAAAACTCTTTTCTTATTTACCAAAACTTCTTGAAACTTTTTTTTGAGAAAATTTTCAATCCGTTTTTCTAATCAATAATACTTAAGAACCTCTCCGTTGCGGGGTGCAAAGATAACATCTTTATTTTCTTATCTCCAAATCTTTTTCGTGATTTTTTTTAATTTTTTTGCTCTCGCTTTAAACTCAATCACTTAAAGATTTTTTAACACTATGATAAAGAACTTTGCTTGTTTACAACCGTTTTGTTGTTGATTGCGGGTGCAAAAGTACCACCTTTTTTCAATTACGCAAGCCTTTTATAAAACTTTTTTTAATCTTTTTTACACTTACTCTGACCCACAGTAAGTTAGATGTAAAAGTTTTTTTTGATAGTATTACAGTGTCGAAAAGTAATGGAATTTAAACATCCGTTTTACACTATACATATATAATAAGTACCTTTCTTTTTACTATACTATATATATACTTATCCTATACACTATTATATATAGGTATACTATATATATGGTACGCGTGAGGGATTGGAGAATTTGTTTGAGCTCTTTTAAAATAGATTTTAAAAAGCGAGTGCAAAAAGCCCGACCCAATGCAAAGCATAGGGACACGCTATAAATAAAAAAAGTGAATGAGATTTAAAACCTAACTAAACTTAATAGCTTTGACTGGTGAAATCTTGGTCACAATATGTGATGGTATGTGTAGTACTAAAAAACAAACAGCCACTGTCCCTATATTAAGTAAGAAGATATACAATAGATTTATATCTACTGGGGCTGTATTTACATAATAGTTTTCGGGATTAAGTTTTACAATACCGAAGTGTTTTTGAATAAGTAATAACCCTATACCTATTACATTACCCCAAAGAAGTCCTTGAGCAATTAAATACAGTGCATTGAAAAGGAATATTTTTCTGACTGTCCAATTGTTTGCTCCAATCGATTTCAGAATACCAATCATTTGTGTACGTTCTAATATTAGAACAAGCAGAGCAACAACCATATTAATGGTGGCTACTACAATCATAATTGAAAGAATAACCAATATGTTAAAATCAAATAGCTTTAACCATTCGAATATATAAAAGTACTTTTGAGAGATTGTTTGCGTATCTAATGTCTTAGATATATCATCTTTGTTTTGAGTGTTATTATAAACTTCGGCTCCTTTTTCTTCAATCTTATCAAAATCATCAACAAATACTTCAAAAGCACCTACCTCGGTAGGTTTCCATTTATTCATTTTTTGAATATGGCGAATATCTCCTAATAAGAATGTAGCATCAAACTCTTGAAATCCTGAATTATAAATCCCTACTATTTTGAATACCCTAAGATTTGGCAATTGATTCCCTCCTTCTTTCATAAAAAAGGTATTGCATTTATCACCTAGCTTTAGTTCTAATCGGTTCGCTAAATATTCGGATATAAGTATCTCAGAGTTTAACTCTTCTTTAAGATTAGGAATTCTTCCTTGGACTAGATATTCTGTTAGATTGTCCCATTTATAGTCTTTACCTACTCCTTTAAATACTATCCCTTCGAATGATCTCTCAGTTCTAATAATCCCTCCTTTACTTGCTACAGCCTGAATATGATTTATTCCTTGTACCGATTTAAACTTTGGATAAAAATCTTGATTTGTTGAGACTGGATTAAGACTTACTTCTGATTGGTTGTCATCGAAATTTGAAATTACAATATGACCGTTAAAGGCAGCAATTTTTTGACGTATTTTGTTTTGAAGACCAATTCCTGTGGCCACTGACACAATCATCATGACAACACCAATAGCAATAGCAGCAATCGCAATTTTTATAATTGGCGAAGATATATTACTTTTATGGTCTTTAGCCCTAGTTAATCTTCGGGCAATAAAATATTCTAAATTCAAAAGATAATGATTTACAGTTTTTCTTTTCGACGTATAAATACATTCGTTGGTGTCAAAAATACATTTTTATTCTTGTTTTTTACAATGATTTCGTGTGGAAATTGCAAGAAAAGCAATCAGTCGTCAGTTAACAGTTTACAGAAAGGAGATAGTATAGAAATTAAATGCAAAGATGCAACTCAAAGTGAAATGTACAAACTTGTATTAGGTGCTGATAACTCAAAAACCTATTTACCGCTTTTAAAAGGCAAGAAAGTTGGCATCGTTACTAATCAAACGGGAATACTTTCTAACAAAACTCATTTAGTAGATTTTTTAATTGAGAAAAAAATAAAACTACAAAAAATTTATGCTCCAGAACATGGATTTAGAGGAACTGCAGATGCTGGTGAATTAATAAAGGATGGCAAAGACACTAAAACTAGCTTACCAATAGTTTCTTTGTATGGAAATAACAAAAAACCAAAACCTGAACAATTAGCAGGTATTGACATTATGATTTTTGATTTGCAGGATGTTGGCGCTAGATTTTACACCTATATATCATCTTTACATTATGTGATGGAAGCTTGTGCAGAAAACAACATTCCGTTACTGGTTTTTGACAGACCAAATCCAAACGGAGGAATTGTCGATGGATCAATTTTAGAAAAAGAACATAGTAGTTTTGTAGGCATGCATCAAATACCTGTGCTTCATGGAATGACAATTGGTGAATATGCTAAAATGATTAACGGAGAAAAATGGCTTCACCCTTCGACAAACTCAGGGCAAGCGGTTCAATGTAATTTAACTATTATCCCTTGTTTAAACTATAAACATGAATCTTCATATAGTTTACCTGTAAAACCTTCACCAAATTTACCTAATGATCAAGCAATCAATTTATATGCGAGTTTATGTTTTTTTGAAGGAACCAATGTAAGTGTAGGACGTGGAACCGAAAAACAATTTCAAATTTACGGCTCTCCATATTTAAATAACAATGGATTTAGTTTTACACCAAAACCAAATTTGGGGGCTAAAGATCCTGTTTGGAATGGAAAAGAATGTTTCGGAGAAGATTTAACCAAAATAGAAAAAGTAAAACGCCTTGAATTAAAATGGCTGATTAAAGCCTATAAAGAAAACGCACAAACAAAGACTCCATTCTTTAATGACTTTTTTACCAAATTAGCTGGAACAAAAAAACTGCAGCAACAAATTGAAAGTGGCGCTTCTGAAACTGAAATTAGAAAATCTTGGGAAAAAGGATTGAAAGATTTCAAAGAGACAAGAAAAAAGTACTTGTTATACAATTAACTTTTTAATCTTATTCAATATAAAAAATAAAAAATGCCACTCTAGAGTGGCATTTTCTTTTTCATTTCTTCTACTATATTATAAGCCGCAGGACAAATCGCTACATTCTTTAAAGTCAGATTTGATATTTGCTGAAACTTTTTTCTGTCTGTATGTGGAAATTCACGACATGCTTTTGGACGCACATCATAAATCATACAATAATTCTCTGCATCTAGGAAAGTACAGGGTACACTCTGTAAGACATAATCATTGTCTTCGTCAATTCGCAAATATTGATCTATGAATTGTTGCTGTTTTTGACGAAAGTGCTTTGCGATTCGTTCAATATCTGCCGATGTAAATAATGGCCCAGTAGTTTTGCAGCAATTGGCACATTGTAAACAATCGGTACGCTTAAATTCCGCATCATGCAATTCCTGCATGACATAATCAATATTTTTTGGCGCCTTCTTTTTAAGCTTGTCGAAATACTTTTTGTTTTCGTTATGCTTATCTTTGGCTAGTTTTTGTATTTCTTGTAATGAAGGCTTCAGCATTTAATTCAGTTTCAGAATGCAAAATTACTCAAATCAAATCAACAAGCAACCAAATTAACACATCAGTCACAATGAAGGATCTTTTCGGTAAAGCCATATTAGATTATCAAACCAATAATTCCCCAGAAGATTTAATTACAGAAACCAATATTTCAGAAGCAGATGAAATGTCGGTTGAATATTTATTTCGTTCCTACAAAGAAATGCCGAAATTGGAACAGAAAGCATTACAGCTTTCAAAAGGAAAAATATTGGATATAGGTTGTGGCGCTGGAAGTCATGCTATTTACTTACAAGAAAAAGGATTTGACGTTACTGGAATAGACATTTCTCCAAATGCTATTGAAGCATGTAAACTGAGAGGTGTTAAAAATGCTTTTACTAAAAACGTATTGGATTTGAATTCTGACGAGAAATTTGACACCATTTTACTTTTAATGAATGGGACAGGAATTTTTGGCACACTAAAAGAAACTACAAAATACCTTCAAATACTGAAATCGCTTCTTACAGAAAAAGGACAAATACTGATTGATTCCTCTGACTTGATTTATATGTATAACCAAGATGAAGATGGTGCTTTTGAGATTCCAGCCAATGGTTATTATGGCGAACTAACTTTTACTGTACATTATAAAGAAGAAACCGAAAAATCCTTTCCTTGGTTATATATAGATTATAACACACTACAAAATGCCTGTCATGCAAACGGTTTACAGTGTGAATTAGTTTTGGAAGGAAAACATTTTGATTATTTAGCGAAATTATATTAAAAAATAAGGTGATTTCGAGAACCTCAATCACCTTATAAATTTTGATCTATTTTTTAATCAAATCAGTTTTAGCAATAATCTCTTCTAATGCTTGATACAACTTATCTAAATCTTCTTGTGAATTATAACCATTGATAGAATATCTAACGTAGATATTTTCGTTTAATGGCATAACAGGAATTTGAATTTTGTATTTGTCATACAAAATTGCTTTAAGTTCAGCAGGTTTATCTGTTTTAACAGGAACACTAGCCATTTGCCCCAAGAATTCTTCTGTAATTGGGCATATTGGTTGGGTTCCTAACAAATCACAAAAACGCTTATAGTTTTCTAGAACTATTTGTTTAGATTTTTTAGAAACTTCCTTCCAATTATTTTCTTCTAAAAACGCAATAACCATAGGAGTACATAAATACTGAGCAACATCATTAGTTCCTTGGTATTCATGATAATCTAAAAATTGACTATCGCTTGGAGCTAAACTTTCATAGCCCCAACTCACCACTAATGGGTCAAGAGAATTCTGCAATTCTCTACGAACATATAAAAATGAGCTCCCTTTAGGCGCCAGCATCCATTTATGTAACGTCCCTGTATAATAATCAGGATTCAATTCAGAAAGATTTAAATCGACATGTCCTGGAACATGGGCACCATCAATAATTGTTATCAATCCAAGTTCTCGAGCTTTGTCGCAAATTTCTTTAACTGGAAATATTAAAGCTGTTGCACTTGAAAAATGATTTAAGAAAACTACTTTGGTGTTTTCAGTATAACCTTTCCAAAATTCTTCTAAGAGCTGCTCTTTAGATTTAACTGGTAAAGTAATAGGTTGGCGAATATATTTTGCACCACTTTTCTTGCAGTAAAAATTCCATGTTCTATCCATAGCACCATACTCATGATCTGTAGCTAAAATCTCGTCACCAAACTCAAGATTTAAACTTCTCATTACCGTATTAATTGCCACAGTTGGGTTAGGAATAAAGAAAAAATCTTTTTCGGAACAATGAATAAATTCTGCCAGAGCTTTCTTAGCTGTCTTCAGATAATGAGGTTGTTTCATTTGAATAAAACTCACTGGCTCAGTTTCTAATTCTTTTTGAAAACCTATATATTCGTCAAAGATTGGTTTTGGACATGAACCAAAAGATCCATGGTTTAAAAAGGTAATTGAATCATCAATTTGAAAAAGGGATTTCATAAAATAGTTTTAACAATGTAAAAATAAAAAATCCCGAACATCAATTCGGGATTTTCTTTATTTAATTGTTATAGGGAAGTTATAAACAACTGGAACATTTTGTCCTTTTTGTCTACCTGGTGTCCATTTAGGACATTTAGACAAAACTCTTTTGATTTCCTTACCTGCACTACCAACGTCCTTAAGTATATCTATTTTACTTACCGATCCATCGACGTCGATTATAATACTTACTTGAACAACTCCTGTTGCACTTCCTCCATCCTCCTCTTCAGGAACTTGGTAGTTTTTCATTACGAATTTCATGAACTCATTTATTCCTCCAGGGAACATTGGCTTAACCTCTACTGATTCGAAAGGTATTGGTGCTTCCACAATTTTATCTATTTTATTAGAAAAAACTAGGTTAATACATAAAAAAGATAAAATCAAAATAGTAATTTTCTTCATACGTAATCAATTATGTGTTACTTTCCAATTAATAAAACTGGATAACAATAATACAATTGATTTTGATAAGAGACACAAAAAAATCGATTAAATGCATTTAATCGATTGATTTTTAATAAAATACCCACAAAAAATTTGTGGGTATTTTATTAAACTATTAAAATTCTAATTTCTTATTGTAACTGGTAGTGTAAAAAGAACTCTTGCCGGTTTACCATTTTGATCACCTGGAGTCCATTTAGGACACAAAGACAATACTCTTTTTATCTCATCTGCAGTTCCATGACCTAAGTCATTAATAATTTTGACATCTGCAATCGAACCATTTACTTCAATAACAAAACTAACCTTTAAAACACCTCCAGAGAAGTCTTCTACATCAGGTACTCTGAAGTTTTTACCTATAAATTTAATAAACTCGTTATTTCCACCAGGAAAAATTGGCTGGTTTTCAACCGTTTCAAAAGGGATAGCTGCAGTCTTGTTAACTACACTCATAGGTGCCTGCGCTAATACTATTTGCTGAGCAAATAATACAATCAAAAAGAGTATAATTCTTTTCATAATGTTGTGGTATTTTATAGGTTACTAAAAAATGACACCAAAACAATTTATTAAGCTTTAATGTTGGGGCAAAAAAGATTTAAAAAATTTCTGTAAAGATAATTTTTTTAATTTTAATAACAAAAATTTAACGTTTTTTATTTGGTTTGACGGCAATTATCCAAATTGACTATATAAATTTTTGTTTAAGTTTTATAATTATTTGGATAATACATCTAACCTCATGAATCTTCTCCTCTTTTATGAGGACGCTAATTAAACTACTTTCAATAAAAGATATAAGAATAAATATTTTTTAAGGAATATTTAAATATTTATGTGTTTGAAGCGAAACTCTCCATTTAGGATTGTTCATTACATAATCTACAATTAAAGGTGTTATTTCTTCTTTTTTACTCCACTCTGGTTGCAAAAATAAAATAGCATCATCATTTACTTTTTCGGCTTGCTCTTCTGCAAAAATAAAATCATGCTTATTATAAATAATAACTTTTAATTCATTTGCTATTTCATAGGCTTCATCTACAGGAAGTTTGGTTTTTTTAGGAGATAAACAAAACCAATCCCAAGATCCAGAAACAGAATAAGCCCCAGAAGTTTCAATGTGCACTCTAAGACCTGCTCCCTTTAATTGAGATGTCAATTGTGACATATCCCAAGTTAATGGCTCTCCGCCTGTAACTACAACTGTCTCAGCATATTTTTTTGCATTGTCAACAATTATTCCAATGTGTGTTGGCGGATGAAGTTCTGCATTCCAACTCTCTTTTACATCACACCAATGACAACCTACATCACAACCACCAATTCTTATAAAATATGCAGCAGTACCAGTATGGTATCCTTCTCCTTGAATGGTGTAAAATTCCTCCATTAAAGGCAACATTTCTCCTTTTTCGACAGCCAACTGTGTTTCTTTTGCAAGCATGCTATGATATTTTGTAATTATTGGGGTGCAAAGGTAAGCAATTCAATCCTTACATTAAAGATTTTTAATGTTTTAAGAATCTTAGCAAAAAGAGATTATAATTAAAAGCCAAGGAATAAGTCATAAAAAAACCGCTCCAAATGGAGCGGTTAGTATATTATTTCAATAATTTTTGAAGATTTAATGTGTCTGTATTTGTAGGTTCTAATGCTAAAGCTTTAGCAATATAATCATTAGACTTTACTTTATCCGTTTTAGCATAATATCTTGCTAATTCTTGATAAGATTCAACAAACTTAGATTTATTTTTCTCAACAGTTTCTGGCCCTTTGGCTGTAACAACTTTTACAAACTCTTCATAACTCTTAGCCATTTGATCTTTAGCAGCAGCTTCTGACAACAAACCATTAACTCTCGCTCTATAAATATGAGCATCTTGAGTTGTTGGAGATGCAACATTAACATTTCCAAAAGCTACATCTGCTTTTTTAAGAGCTTCAAGAACCTCTGGCTTTTTCACATCTTTACTTGCATACTCAAAGTATAAAGAATATCCTAAGAAGAAATTATCATACAAATAGTTTTGTGAATTTGGGTTTGAAGTAGCAACTTCATAAATTCCAGCAGCATATTTATATAATTTTTGGTCAAAATATACTTTACCTATATCATTTAATTCATTAGCCATTGGCTTGTCTAAACCAACTGCTTTTTTAAAATTCTCAACAGCTGTATTATATAAAGTTTCATCAATTACCGGTTTAGCATCACCACTTACAGCTGGAATTGCTTTTTTAAGTTGTGCCATACCTAAATACAAGTAGTCACGACCAATAATTTTGTTTTTTGAATTTGATGTATATTCTGTTAAAGCAGAAATTGCAGCATCAATGTTTCCATTTTCATAAGATGAGTAACCTAAGTAACGTAAAATTCTAGGATTTACATTATCCAATTTTTTCATCTCAAGAGCTTCTTTTTCTAAAGCTTTGTAATCTTTAGCAACAATCAAGAAATCTGCATGACGCATACGAGAAGCCAAAGAATAATCAGTCAAACTCATGTATTTCTCATAACTTTCTAATGCTTTAGCTGTATATTCTTTATACTTTGATTTATCTGCCAAGGCAATACCAAAATAAGTTTCAGCTAATTCGCGATGAACTGGACCATAATTAGGATTTTCAGCTAAAACCTTATCTAAAGCTGCTTTTGCTTCTGTATAAGCTTTTGCCCCTTTAAGTAATACACCCAATTGCATTTTAGCTCTTAATAAAGAAGGATCAGCTGCAGCTGCATTACGATAAGCAGCATAAGCTTCATTTTGATTTTTATCTCTATAATAGGCATCACCAAGTGCTAATAAAGTTTGAGCATCATTCATGTTGATTGCTTTTGCTCTATTTAAAACTTCAACTGCTTTTTTGAAATTAGGATTATCTGAGTTAGTATATGCTTTTCCAATATATACATACTGTTCCAAATCCTTCTTCTTCATGTCTTTTGTAGCTTGATCAAAATTGAATTGAGCTGCAGAAGCATTTCCATTATCTAAATCAATTTGGCCTAATCCAATATAATTGTAAGCTGCAAATTCTTTTGCTTTTAATCCTTTATCAAAAAATATCTTTGCAGAATCCTGAAGATTTTGACTTAAATACACATTTCCTAATAAAAAAGCTGCTTTACCATTGTCCGGAGTATTTTTTACAGCTTCTTTTAATATTGATTTGGCTTTTTCATACTGTTCACCATCGATTGCTTTTTTAGCTGCATCAACATCTTGAGCAAAAGAAGTGTATCCTAGTGCTAAGAAAACAACGCTGAAAAATTTAATTTTATTCATTTTAGTTGTATTAATTATTTTACTTTTTTTCAATTTCTTTTCGAACTATAATGTTACGACTTGGCATTCTCATGGGAACTAATCCAGATTTAAGAATTATACGTTGACCAATCTCTCCAGCAACAAAGGAAGCAAATCCCATACCTAAACCAGAATATCCTTGATAATTTAACATTTTTATAACACGAGTAGCTGGGTACGTTTGTCGTCCAATTTGATCTTGAGTAGGTTGTACAAAGTTACCATTCTTTGCCTTTACTTCCAAAACACTAACTTTATCAACGATGCTTTGAAATTCTGGCAGTGGTTGAGAAATCCAATTAACCCCAACAACTCCAATCATTCCCTTGTTCTTAGAAACAAACTCAATTACTTCGTTATTATTGTTGAATGAATAAATTTTCTCTTTAGGAAGTTGCTGAACACCAGCTACTTTTTTCATGTAAGCTACTGTACTAGAATTAGCATTATCGAAAACCAATCCAGCAAATTTTGATTGATCCTTTTCTTGCATAAAAGCCGAAATATCATTCAAATCAATTTTAATATCTCCGTCGGACTTATTGGCAATAAAAGCCACTGCATCCATAGCCAGAAGCGTTTCTTTCGGCTTAATTTTCTTTTCATCAAAAACTTTTGCTTCTCCTGGAGACAGAGACCTTGTTAAAATTGCAAGATCATACTTACCTTCAGATAGAAGTTTTACAATTTCCATTTCTGATTTTCCAACAAGCTTAATTTTGGCATCATATTGATTTTCAAAAACCATTACCTGGTCTTCAATTATTGGCAAAATTGTTTCATCCACCAATATACTAACGCTACCAGTTAAAATTGTATCTTTTTTATCAGTATCTTTTTTTGATTACAGCTAAAAATAATTAAAGCAGAAACCACTACAACAAGTAGAAAATGTATTTTTTTCATATTAAGATTTTTGGAAAAATCGTATAAACCGAAGGAATGCATAAATGATGATTATCAATCCAAGTGCAATACGATAATTTTGAGGCATTTTTAAAGGCAATTTATCCCAAAATAAAATAGCAAGTCCAAAAGTGAGATAAATTAAAAAGAAGAATATACCTATAACGAGAAGAAATCGCTCTTTTAGCGATTTCTTCTCTTTTTTATCTGAATAATAATTACTCATTACTCTGTTCTAATGTCTAACATAATTGGCAAACTATATCTAACACGAATCTTTTTACCATTTTGTTCACCTGGACTCCATTTAGGTGCATTTTTAAGCATTCTGATTGCTTCTGCTCCTGTTCCGAATCCAAGATCTCTAATAACTTTGATATCTGTTAAACTTCCGTCTTTTTCAACAACGAATTCAACAAATACACGTCCTTTAAGATCTTGTTCAACTTCTGGAGTACGGTAGTTCTTTTGAACATATTTAGCAAAACCAGCAGCACCTCCAGGGAATTCTGGTTGTACTTCGATACCTGCTGAACTATATACATTGTTATCTACAACTTCTACAGTTTTTTCAGCTTCACCCGATGGTTTGTCTATTTTAAAGTCCGCATCTTTATCACCTTTAATATCTTTTTCGGCGATATTTTTGTCTTTAAGCTCTTCAATTGTTTTAATTTCTTCCGTTACCTTTTTAGCTTCTACAACTTTAGGTTCAACGAATTTAACCTCATCAATCTTAGGCTTTGGTGGTTCAATTTTTTTAGGTGGTGGAGGTGGTAAATTTTCTTTTGGTTTTTCCATATTTACCAAAACCACTTTTTCATCTAAAGAATTCTTTGCTTCATCACTACTAGGAATCAATTCAATCAATTTAGGTGCACTCACCGCAATTGAAAATACAATTCCTCCAAGCAATAACGAACGTAAAGAAGTTTTTGGATTTTCTTTACGTAATACGTAAGCTCCATATTTTTTATTACGTCCTTCAAAAACTAAGTCTAACCACTGTGATTTGAATATATCTAATTTCATTTTTTCAATATTTAGGGTTAGTTGTTATTTATCTAGTAAAGCTTTTTCCTCCTTAGGCAAATCTACAATCGCATACGTAGGAACTTTAGCAATTGCCATTTCATCTAAGATGTCAACCATATTTTTATAGTTGGTTTTCTTATCAAGCTTAATAATTACAATTAATCCTTTTTTAGGATCATTATATTTTGCCGGAACAGATTTTACTTTTTCTAAAATCTCCTTACGAATTCCTTCTTTACCATAAGACGAATCTTCTGGTCCTTCAAGAGGAGCTGAGAATTGTCCCATATACCATTTTACCTTATTGTTTTCACCTAATAAAATAGTCATACTTCGATCATCAGCCACGTCAACTACAGGAGGCTTAGGATCATCAGGTTTTGGCTTATCCGGCATTCCCAAGTTCATCGACTGCGGCTTTGACAACGAGGTAGTAAGCATGAAGAACGTAATTAAAAGGAATGCTAAGTCAACCATTGCAGTTAAATCTACCTTTGAATTCGATTTCTTACTTCTTACCTTTTTGTCGCCTTTTTTGCCACCGCCGGCGTCGGTATTTAATTCTGCCATTTCTTGTTTTTTATACTGTTAGAAATTTTCTCCGCGTAAACCAGTTACCAAATTGAAACTGTTTACCTCTTGTTCTTGCAAAATATCCATTACTTTTTTAATGTTTGGATACTCTAACTTAGCATCACCCTTAATAGCGAATTTTAATTCTTGCTGATGTAATTCAGTATTTGCTATACGAGCGTTATAAATCCATTCCTTTAATTCATTGTTTAATGAATCTTTAGGAATCCCTGGTTGCAATCCTGGTTGATTTCTTTCTGAACCATTCATAGCAATTATTTGTTTCAAATTTGCTATTGGCACACCAAAACCATCCATTAGAGCAAAACGTTGTCTTTCTTCTGGAGAGAATGCGATACCGTATTTTTGACCCATCATCTCTAAAGTTCTTACTCTTACATCTCTTCCTAAAACACCGAAGAACACTTTTCCATCACCAACTGTAAGTGTCGCTAAATCTGTTTCTGGCAATTTAGTTTGCACAGTAGAGTTAGGTGTTTCTACAGTTAACGGCTCTGGCTGTTTTGCAGTAGCGGTTAAGATAAAGAAAGTAAGCAATAGGAAAGCCACGTCACACATCGCCGTCATGTCGATAGCACCAGCTTTTTTTTGCGTTTTTACTGCCATACTTTATTTTTTAAATGTATAACCTTTAAAATATAACGTTATACAAGATGTTGTTATTATATTATTTTAAGCTTCCTTTGAAACGTCTGTAAGTATTTACAATCGCGTTTGCAGCTTCGTCAATTGAATACGTTAATGTATCAATTTTAGAAGTAAAGAAGTTATAAACAACAATAGCTAAAGCAGAAGTTGAGATACCAGTTGCAGTGTTGATAAGCGCCTCAGAAATACCGTTTGCTAACATCGCTTGGTCAGGAGTACCTGAAGTAGCTAATGCACCAAACGCCTTGATCATACCTGTTACTGTTCCTAATAATCCTGCTAATGTACCTAAAGATACTAAAGTAGATAAGATTGTTAAGTTTTTCTCTAACATTGGCATTTCTAATGAAGTTGCCTCTTCAATTTCTTTGTGAATAGTTTCTGTAGCTTCTTCAGAAGAAAAACCTTCAGCTTTAACTTGGTTATATTTTACTAAACCAGCTTTGATAGCATTTGCAACAGAACCTTTTTGTTTGTCACAAGCATCGATAGCACCATCGATATCACCACCATTTACACTAGCCTGAACTTTTTTCATGAAAGCATCTAAATTACCTTTACCAGCAGCTTTAGAAATAACTGCGAAACGCTCAAATGAGAAAACAACTACCATCAATAATAAGCCCATTAAAACAGGTACGATAGCCCCTCCTTTGTAAACCATTCCTAAATAGTTTCCTGGTAGTGGATGACCTTCTGGATTTCCTCCTTCAAAATTAGATGGAGCTCCCATAACGAATTTCCATACTAACCATCCTACTACGATACATGCTACGATTACAAGACCAGAGAAAATATCTCCTCCGTTTGAATTTGAACTTTTTTCTTTTTTAACGTTGTTTGCCATTTTTTTAAAATTTAAATTTTTAATTGATTAATTCTAACGTGAATTTAATGAATAATGGGAGCAAATTTAATTTTTTAGATGTAATAAAAAAACTTTTTTTCAATTAATAACACCCAAATATTAGCATTCCCACAACGTTTATCATGGCAATTATGAATATTATCTATCAAAGCGCCTGAAAAGAGTTAAAAAATGAATATTTTTCATTGTAATTGGCTTTTTTATGAATTATTCTTAAATCCAACGAAACATCCTTTTTTCAGAGGAAAATTCAACAAAATCAAGATAATATAACAACATCAATAATTAAGCCACAGTAATTTAACAATGTATTTTTTAATACAATTTTAATATCTTGCACCTAAGATTATATTTTTATCAAAAATGAGCAGAATAGAAGAATTTACCACAGAAATAAATCAAGGATATGCCTCTAAAGGAGCAAATATTAATTTAGGAGGTGCAATACTCGATGGAGAAGCATATAGCATCCCAATAACAATTCCATTAAAGACCTTAAACCGTCACGGACTTATAGCTGGCGCAACAGGTACTGGTAAAACCAAAACAATCCAAGTACTTTCAGAACAGCTATCACAAAATGGAATTCCCGTATTGATGATGGACATTAAAGGAGATTTCTCAGGAATTGCCGCAAAAGGTGAAGAAAAAGACTTTATTGAAGAGAGACACGCTAAAATCAACATTCCCTTTTCTCCAAAAGAATTTCCTGTAGAACTCATGACCCTTTCTTCACAAGATGGTGTTAGACTACGTGCTACAGTTTCTGAATTTGGACCTGTTCTTTTTTCCCGAATATTGGATTTGAATGAAACACAAGCTGGTGTTATTGCTGTAATTTTCAAATATTGTGATGATAAAAAAATGCCTTTATTAGACTTAAAGGACATTAAAAAAGTAATGAATTACATTACAGATGAAGGTAAAGAAGAAATATCTAAAGAGTATGGTAAGATTTCTACAGCAACTACAGGGACAATCCTTAGAAAGATAATCGAATTAGAACAACAAGGTGGTGATATTTTCTTTGGCGAAAAATCATTTGAAATAGATGATTTAATGCGCATTGACGAAAATGGCTACGGTTATGTAAACATCGTCCGTTTAAACGACATACAGGACAAACCAAAACTATTCTCGACTTTCATGCTAAATTTACTAGCTGAAATTTACAACACAATGCCTGAAAAAGGTGACGTTGACCAACCAGAATTAGTCGTATTTATTGATGAAGCACATTTAATTTTTAATGAAGCTAGTGATGCTTTATTGGACCAAATTGAAACAATAATAAAACTGATTCGTTCAAAAGGGATTGGCGTTTATTTCATCACACAAAATCCAACCGATATTCCAAAAGGCGTTTTAGCTCAATTAGGTTTAAAAATCCAACATGCTTTAAGAGCATTTACCGCTAATGACCGTCAAGCGATAAAACAAACTGCAGAAAACTATCCTATTTCTGAATTTTACAAAACCGATGAAATAATTACCGCATTAGGGATTGGAGAAGCTTTAGTTACTGCACTAAACGAAAAAGGTATCCCTACACCTCTTGTAGCCTGTATGATGCGTGCTCCTGAAAGCCGAATGGACATTTTGACTGAAAAAGAAATTGGAACAATAAATTCAAAATCAAAATTAGTTGAAAAATATTCAGAAGAAATTGACAGAGAAAGTGCTTATGAAATACTGACTAAAAAAATAGAAGAAATTTCGGAAGAAGTAGCCGAAAAAGAAGAAGAGAAACAAGAAAGTAAAGGCCCTAGTACAGGTGAAGTGATTGGAAAATCGGTTCTAAAAGTCGTTACCAGTGCAAGTTTTATTCGCGGAGCATTTAATGTATTGATGAAAGTATTGAAGAAATAGTTATAAATGAAGGGATATATCACAGTTGGCTTACTGATTCTGTCAAATATTTTCATGACATTGGCATGGTATGGTCATTTAAAGTTTAAAGAATTAAAATGGTTTGAAAATGCAGGACTAATCACAATTGTTCTAATCAGTTGGGGATTGGCTTTATTTGAATATTGTTTTCAGGTTCCAGCTAACAAAATTGGTTTTCAGGGTAATGGCGGACCTTTTTCAGTCTTACAATTAAAAGTGATTCAGGAAGTGATTACATTAATAATATTTGTAATCTTCTCCATGATTTTTTTCAAAAATGAATCGTTACGATGGAATCATGCTGTAGGAATGTGTTTTTTGGTTTTAGCCGTATATTTTATCTTTAAAAAATAAAAGCATGAGAAAAACAGTTTTGCTTTTAAGCTCCATTTTACTCTTCAGTTGTAATCAAAAAATTGATAAAACAACTATAAAAGAGGAAATTACTAACGCAGAAAAAGCATTTAATAATTGCGCTTCTAAAGAAGGTATTGCCAATGCATTTTATGAATTTGCCGCACAAGATGCTGTAATTAAAAGAGAGAACGACACACTCATTAAAGGAAAAGAAGCAATCAAGAATTATTATAACAATCCAAAATACTCAAAAGCAAAAGTAACTTGGAAACCAGATTTCATAAACGTTTCTGATGATGGAACAATGGCTTATACCTATGGACAATATATTTGGACTGCCACAGATTCAACAGGAAACAAAAAAGACTTCAAAGGCATCTTTCATACAGTTTGGCAAAAACAAAAAGATGGAAGTTGGAAATATATCTGGGATTAAAACATTTAGATTATGAAAAAGTATTTTATTCAGAAGTCACCATTTGTAGTTCCAACTACTGATGGAAAATTAATAGAAGAACATCACGGACTTGCCACAACTAACAATAGCGAAATTTCAATCGCTCATATGGTAGCACCTCCTGGTTGGAGCGAACCTTTCCAAACACCAGAATTTGATGAATATACTTATATCATTTCTGGAAAGAAACAGTTTATTATTGATGATGAAAAAGTTATTCTAGAGGCGGGACAATCAATTAAAATAGAAAAAAACACAAGGATTCAATATTCGAATCCGTTTGATGCCCCTTGTGAATATATTGCTATTTGCAAGCCTGCATTTAGTATGGATTTAGTTCATAGAGAAGAAAATTAATTTTTCTTCTCTAAATCTTTCAGTAATCCAAAAGCAAAATAAGCAATTAGAATTCCGCCAATAAGTATTGAAGCCCATAAAAACCATTGGCTTTGCCAAAACTTATTATCCTTTGTTCTCTTAAAAAGATTAACTTCTTTAAAATTCTCAATAACTGCTAAAGACATATCATCTTCAGGATTTAAATTAAAATTCACTATATCGTAATCAGGCTTAACATAATTTGAATCGACAGCAATCTTGTAATTTTCATTCGCTTTAATATGAGTGACAATCTGAACAGGTCTTTGTAAAAATTCTACCGACTTAATTTCTAAAACAGGATTATCCTGATTCGCAATTTCTATGAATAGTTCTTTTTCAAAAATTTCTTCAAATTCAAAATAATTGTTTCCTTTAGAATTCAATTGAAAAGAGCTCAATGTCCCTTGATAAAATTCTTGATTACGTTTTATCTCACGAGATTTGTTCACCAATAGTTTTGCTTCTCGCAAATACATCTCTGGTCCAGTAATTTCAAATCTTACACCGTTTATTATTTGTGGTTTTTTGAAAGTAACATGAATTACTGAAACTTTATTTTTCTTGTCTATTTCAATTTTATAATCAAAACCAGTTAATTTAACAGAAGGAAAAACATCCATTTTACCTTCTTCAAAATAAGAAGCCAAAATAACGTTTAGAGGAAGTGAGTTTTTATCAATAAAATCAAATTTGATATACTTATAATTATTCAGCGGAAACAAAAACTCTCTATCTACAAAGGTTTGTCCTTCCTCACTTAAATTATTTATTTGTTGGTTATACACTAACCCAAACCACTTTTTATTATCATAACTTCCACTAATATTGTAATGTTTAGCTACCGCAGAATTGCCAATTTTCAATAATAATCGATCCAACTTTGCCGCTTCTGAATTTTCAACAACTATTGAAGTTAATTTGTTAGGTATGCTATTTCTCTCAAGAATTTTACAAGTCTTAAGATTTAAAACATCTTTACTTTTTGAAAATTTTGCGTAAGGAACTTCATTATTTTTTTTATCTAGAATTCTAAAATGGTCTAACGTTCCTCCACACGCTGAAAGAATCCCAGGGGTAATACCAACCAAATGCAATCCATCTTGCTTAACTTCCGATAGAGTCCCACTGTATTTTTGTCCAATCGCTGAATTGGCCAAAAATAAAAGCAGGAAACAATTAATCAATCTTTTCATCTTGAACAATATTTTCGTTTTCGTCTACTACTAACTTCTTAATCTTTTGATATACAAATGATATAGTTAACACCAATACTCCAAGCAAAATAAACGCAACAATTTTACCTGTTTCTGACACATTATTGATGTCGTACACGAATAATTTCACAATCGTTAATCCTAAAAGTGACAAAGCAATAATTCGCAATTCTTTCCACTGCTTTTTTATTCCATAAACCAACAAGGCAAAAGACAATATTCCCCACAAAATAGGATAACCAATTTTCACAACTTGTGTTTTGATACCGTCCAACATTTCGTCGGTATAAAAGTCAAACATATAATCTTCTTTTCCAGCCAGTTTTTTCACATTTGACATTATACTTTTCAAATCTGTAAAATAAAGACAATGCACTATGAGTTCATTACTCAAAACATAAACTCCACAAAAAACTAATATCCAAAGTGCTATTCTTGACTTGAGGAAACTGAAAGGAGATTCATTAAGAATTTGTTTTGCTAAAATCAAAATAAAATAGGCGGTGCATCCCAAGATAATGTAGTGGAAATAAAACGCGACTCCAGAATTTAAATTTGCTATAATATTTGAACTAACTTCATTAGAAGGGATTCTGTAAAAATACACTACATACAAAAAGACATTCATCACAACTAGTAATGTGACCAACGGAAAGATTTTTTCCTTATAAAGTTTTAAGGCCAAGTAAACAAGAATTGTACTAAAAACATAATGATAAGTAACTGGCAAAGACATGGCCGAAAACTCATTTGACAAATATGTCCCTGATTGATAACCAACTTCAAAAATACCTACAAAATATGCTATGACTAAAATTTTCCATTGAAGTACAGAACTATATAAAACAGGGTCAAATTTAAACGAAAACACATTTGTTACCGATTCTTCTTTTTTAAGTAAAAAACGAATTGCAATTAAAGAAGCCAAGACAACAATACCAGCTAAAAATGCTGGATTAAAAATTATTGTAAGTTTATTATCAGATAGGTTGTAATGATTATTCCAATCCAGAACCAAACTAATAACAGTTAATATTTGAACTAGAAGAGCTCCTATTTTAAATAAATCAATTTTTGATTTTTGTGACAACCAAAGCAACAATACCGCTTCACAGGCCCAAAACAATGTTATCTGATTGCCTTCAAACTGAACCGGAATAGTTATCGTTATAAATGTAAACACAAACCCTATTAATAAATACACTGCTTTTTTATCCAATCCAAATCTCTTGTATAATATTGCTGCATATACAAGATTATATATCGCCAATGACAAAGTAAACAACCCTTTAGCCTCAACACCCCAATTATGAATAATTCCGAGTCCCAAACCAAAATAGGCGAAGGTATTTGCTAAAACAATAAAATAATCCATTTTAGAGAATTCTCCCTTGCTTCTTACGTTGTTTAAAACTGCTGTAATACTAAACAAAAAGTAAAATAGGGTTGCAAAAATTAGCGCTCCTTTATGTGGCAATTTATTAGCATCCAATTCACTAATATACCAGGAGAAAAACAATAGTGTGGTAAATAGAAAAGATAACAATGTCAAAAGATTCCATTTCTTAAAGTAAGCAATCCCTAAAATACCAATATTAAGAATAGCTATATAAATAAATAACACCACATAATTTCCTTGACCAGTACTAACCATAAATGGCACAGCAAAACCACCAATTAAAGACAACACTGCCAATTCTTGGCGATCATAAGCCAAAGATACAAATGTACTGAAGGCTGTAATTACAACCATAATGGCAAAAGCTACACTTTGACTAAAAAGATGATAATCATGGAATGCTATGGCAATAGTAAAGTAAAAAATACTGATAGCTCCTGCAACCATTACAGAACTAAAAGCCTTATAGTTTTGCTTCAGTTTATGAGCTACACCCATAACGAGTGAACCAGCTAAAATACCTATTCCTACACGAGCTGTTTCATTAATCCAGTTTTTATCGATGGCATATTTCACAAAGAAACTAATCCCCAAAACCAAAATCAGGATTCCAATTTTATTAATCAGATTTTCACCAACAAACTTCTCTAAATCTGGATTGTTTTCCCTGAATTTCTCAAACCAAGACTTTTTAGACTCAACAAATATTTGTTTCTTTTCGATGATAGGTTTAACTACTTCTTTGGCAATGTCTACTTGAAGCGGTTCATTGCTTTCTTCTTTTAAAATTGGCTCAACGTTTTGCTCAATTACTTTTTGCTCATCAATTTTTGCAAAAACAGGAGTTTTGTTTTCTTCTTTACTTATATGGAGAGTAGTCTCTAATTTTTTCTCTTCTGTAACAGTAGAAGTTTCTTTTTTTTCATCCAATCGCTTATTCAAATCATTGATTCGTTGCTGCAATCTAGAAATGGAATTTTGAAGATTATCGAATTTAGCATTCTGATTATTCATTATAACAATTACAAGAACTATTATAATTAACAATAAAACTATTTCCATATGTTGATTTTGGTTTATATACCAAATATAGGTTTTCTTACAGAACTTATGTAAAAATAAAAACTCCAAATTCTAAATGATTTGGAGTTTTCATTAAAAATTCTGAAACTCAGAATAACTATTTATTATTTTAATGCACTTTCGAATTCAATAATGAAATTATCTTTTCTTCGACTTCCTTACTGTCCCATTTATTTTCAATATCTGAAATTGTCATAACCTCTTCCATTATTTTATTTTGAAAATCACCTATCGCAAGAGCTTCAGAATATGGCTGGGTACTAAATGTTACTCGACTATACAATGGCAACCATTTTTCTGGATGTTTGTCAGAAAACCATTTTTCGATTTTCTTTTGAAGCAAGAATTTTTCATCGGCCGTTTTAGCACTCATTTCAATAAAGTTTCTCAATGAAAGTTCTGCAATGGCATCTGCATTTGATTTACGAGATTTTCCATATTCTTCAAAGATTTTCTGCCAGTCATCTCCATATTTTTCAATCATTTGAACCAAGACCGTAATATCTTCAAATCCTGCATTCATTCCATGTCCATAAAAAGGGACAATAGCATGAGCAGCATCACCAATTAATGCAATATTATTTTCATGAGTCCACGGAAAACATTTCATCATCACAAGATAACTCGTTGGATTTTTAAAGAAGTCTTGTACCAAATCTGGAATAACTTCTTTTGTATCTGGGAAATATTTAGCAAAAAAATCGACTAAATCTTTTTCTTCCTTTAAAGCTTCAAAAGAATTTTCTCCTTCAAAAGGCATAAAAAGTGTACAAGTAAAGCTTCCGTCAAGGTTGGCCAATGCCATTAACATGAATTGACCACGTGGCCAAATATGCAATGAATTTTTATCAATTTTATGAGTCCCATCAGGATTAGCAGGTATGTGTAATTCTTTGTAGCCAATTTTCATGAACTCCTGCGAATAATCAAACATACTTTGACGTTGCATACGATGACGTATTCTTGAAAAAGCACCATCGGCTCCAAAAACCTTATCGTATTTTAATTCTGTCCACTCCCCTCTTTCGGTATCTCCTATATGTAATGTAGCATCTGCTAAAGTTACATCCCAAATTTTATGTTCAAATTTAAATTCGACACCAACTTGTTCCGCTAAATCAATCATTTTTCGATTTAAAACTCCGCGTGAAAGTGAAAAAATTGCTTCACCATCTTTACCATAATACTGATAATTTAATTTACCATCTTGTAAGTGAATAGCACGCTTATCAACTGGGATTCCTATTTTGCGAATTTCATCATCAATTCCTATATCTTCTAAAGCTTTCCATCCACGATTAGACATTACAAGATTAATCGAACGTCCTGAAAATTCAACTGTTCTAATATCAGGGCTACGATCAAAAACATGAACCGTGTGTCCCATTTTTTTTAAATAGATTGCTAATAATGTTCCAACCAATCCAGAACCTATTACAGCAATTTTTTGAGGAGTTTGCATTTATTTTTTTATAAGCAGTTGTGCAAATTTAAGGTTTTAAGCCTAAAAACGCATGAATTTTGTAATTATTTGACTTTAAATACAAGTTTCGTTGATGTATTTTCAATCTCTTTCTTATTCATCTTCATTTTTCTAAACTTCCCATCGATATACATTTGTGCTTGATCATTATAATGTTTACTCATAGGATTACCAGACTGTCCTGTTGGTAAAATACTCCATGAATTTTCTACATCGCTAAAATCAATTACTCTTCTGGTTGAAGGTCCAGCAGAAATATCATATGATTCAGCATCTGTATAATAATACATCACATTATTAATTACTTCATTTGCTCCTGGTGCTTCAAAAACACCAACATTAAACAAGGGACGCAATAAAGCCACCTGACCAATAGGATGCTTATACTCAACCTTATGAACTCTTCCCCAATTCCAAGTTAAAATATCAGTCCCTAATTGAGAAGATAGATTGGTAATAGTTTCTTTGAAAGATTTGGTTAAAACATCTTGTCGATTCTCTTTTTTATTTTTAGTTGTAACATCATCCCACCAAACAGAATTCTCAATCTTAGACTGATTATCTATACATTGTTTCATGATGTGGGTTTTCATAAATTGTTTGAACGCAATTTCTCCCATTTCGTCTTTAAACGTATTTTTAAAATAGAAATAAATCAGTTTATTATAAATCGTAGGAGCTATATCAGAAGTAGTATTGCTGCCTTTCCAACTAGTCAATTGTTTTATCGCTTCTTTTTCAGTATCAGAAAGACTTTTTTTATCAATCCAAGACGCAAAATTATGTGCTACGTTTGAACTTACCGAAGAAATATTATCATAAATCATTTTTGACACATCTTCTTTTGTCCAATTATTTTTTACTTCCAATAAATTAGCAATTCGTTTCGCTCTATCTTCTGGCAAATAATAACCAGGATACTCGTAACCATCGATAGCTTGTGGCATATTATTCGCTGAATAGACATAGTTCCATTGCGGATTTACTGCTTTTGGATTTTTAGAAAAATCAAGATATTCTACTTTGTCATCAATGCCATTTGTTCCGCTAAGAATATAATTAGAGTTAACTCCTTTTTGGAATTTATACAACTTTCCTGAAGTCTGCCAAGCTATGTTATTTTTTGCATCACCGTACATAATATTTAGACCTGGTGCCGAAATATAAGAGACTCCTTTTTGAAACTCACTTAAACTTTTAGAATGACTTAAAGAATACACTGCATCAAGAATTTTATTTTCCTCATGAGTATAAATCCATTTGAAAGCGACTGGCTGTTTAGGATTAAAATCATGAAGAATTCCGTTCATTATTGCTCCATGATTTGTTTCTTTGATTTTTAATACAAACGAAGCACTATCTTTTACTTTTATCTCTTTATTTCTGATTTTAAAATCTGTAAATCCATTAATTGATTTATACTGATTATCATCAGAAGGATTTATTTCTTCAAGATAAAAATCAGCATCGTCATTTTCAAACATCGTTAAACCGTAAGCATATTGACGATTATGACCTAACAGCGGATAAGGGGTTCCTGCCAAATAATAACCATAAATTTCATGCTCAGGAGTTACAATATGAGCTTCGTACCAAGTCCCAGGTTGCGAATAGGATATATGTGGATCATTTGCAAAAATCACCTTCCCAGTTGTTGTTTTCTTGGGCGCAATTACCCAACTATTACTACCAATAAATGGTGGAAATGGAGATTTATCTATCAAATCTGCAATTGCTTTTGATGCTGCTACAAATTGTTCTTGTGTTTTACCGTAATTGGTTTTAATTTTTGTGGTGTTATAAGAACCATCGACGCCCAGTTCTTTCAGATAACTTTCACCAAGTTTATTTTTTAAATCTGTTAACAGTGGATCTGTTTTTTGTGCACATGCAAAGCTAAAAGCCATATACCCAAAAATATTATACACATCTTTTAATGTGAAAGCTTTTTTCTCGATTCCAAGTAAAGTAAATTCGACAGGAGTTTTACCATTTTCCAAATATTGATTTATACCATCCAAATAAGCCATGGCAAGTTGGTAAGGTTTACCATTTTTATCTAATTGAGCAATTGCCTTTTCAGAATTTTCGTCGATACCTAAGGCTAAAAAAAGCTTATCATTATCTAACGCTTTGTTTCCAAATATTTCAGAAAGTTTTCCTGGAGCAATACGCCGCAATAATTCCATTTGCCACAATCGTTCTTGTGCGTGAACATAACCCAAAACAGTTTGAGCATCTTTTTCGGAAGCAGCGTAAATATGCGGAATTCCGTATTCGTCAAAATATGCTGTTGTTTCTTTACTTATGTTTTTAATTTGAACTTCACCTTCATATTGAGGTTTTGTAGAATGTAAATAACCATAAACTCCAATTGAAATAAGAACAATTAGGACAAGTAAGAAGAGTAAAAATCGTTTAATTTTTTTCATCTGAGTGATTTGTTTCCCAAATGTAATTAATTATGAAATTGTTATCACAAAAAAAGTGTGCCTAAGTCATAAAAAAAACTTAGACACACCGCCCCAAATTTAAAGAAGTAACTCTTTATTCTTTCTTTTTACTTTCATCAACAATAGCCCCTGTACCAGCACCAACTCCTGCTCCTGCCAAACCTCCAATAATGGCACCTTCTGCTTTGTTTTTACTAATTGCTGCACCAGTAACAGCACCAACTCCTGCTCCAATTACTGCGCCTTTTGCTGCTCCACTCCATTTTTTCTTAGCAGGGGCTGGAGCCGTTTGATTTACAACAACAACCTCTTTTTTACTTTCTGCACGTTGTGAATTTACCAATTGCATTGAATCTATAATTCTTTGTTTTTCAATTTCCATTTTCATTGAATCTATGCTCGCTTGTCTTTCTTTTTCCAAATCCAGAGCTTCATTGTTGGTATCTTTACAAGAATATAATAATCCTATACTTAACGACACCAATAAAATCAATTTTTTCATAACGTTTCATTTTAGAATTAATAATAATGATTAAATCACAATACAAAGTAATAGCATAGCTACAAGTTTATTCTTATATCATTTTTAGGAAAGATTACATAATTTCAACTCAAAAAAAAGGCGAACAAATGTTCACCTTTTAAATATTATTTTTCAGAATTATTTATTTTCTTGGAAATATAATCTTATTACCTGTATTAAGACCATTGTTTTTTGCAAGAACTCCACACATATGAAACAACATTCTGGCACCAACATTTCCATCCCAATCATCTTTACCAGGGGCAACTTCAACTAAATCGAATCCGATAATTTCTTTTCCACTTTCTGTTAACTTATTAAACAAATAAGTCGCTTGTTCAAAAGAAAATCCTCCAGGAACTGGTGTCCCCGTATTAGGACAATACCACGGATACATACCATCTATATCGAACGAAATACACACTCTTTGTGGTAATGACTCAATTATAGCATCACACTGTTGTTCCCATGTTTTACCTTCAAACGATTCTGCTTTTAAATCGGCATCCGTATTAACTAGAACTCTTCCTTTAGAATCATTAACTACTTCAACTTCTTGCTCACAAAAATCTCGTATCCCAACCTGAACAATTTTAGAAATCTCTGGTATTTGCAATGCATTATACATTACCGAAGCATGTGAAAAAGTAAATCCTTCGTATGCGATACGTAAATCCATATGGGCATCCAAATGAAGAATTCCAAAGTTATCATACTTTGACGCCAAAGCTTGATAATACCCTAATGGTGTGCTATGATCTCCGCCCAACAAAACAACTTTCTTGCCTTTATTTAACCAATTTATAGTTTGCTCTTTAACAGAATCAACCATATTGGCGCAAGCATCATTAATTTTATTTAGATTTTCTCTTAATTCAGGATTTTTACCAATATCCCCGCCTTCTTCTAAACACTCAATTATAGGCTGAGCTAATTTTTTAAATTTTTTAGATTTACGTTTTAATTTAGGTGGATATTGGTCTAAATAAATGCCAAGTTTCCATAATTCAGGAAAATCTTGGTGATTTAAATCTACTTGATATGAAGATTCTAAAACTGCTTCTGGCCCTTTTGAAGCACCTGCTCCATAACTAACGGTAACCTCCCAAGGCACAGGAATAACAATGATTTCTGAATCTTCTGCCGAAAAAGGCAATCCAAAAATAGTTGCATCGGCTAAACCAGGTTGACTAGGATCGAAATTTTCTATAATTTGTTGCTTATTCATCTCTAAAATAATTTAACACAAAGGTATTTGTATTAAACGAATAAAAAAAGCCTGTTCATACAGAACAGGCTTTTATAACTTAATATTAGCGTTATATTAATTTTTAATAAACTTAAGAGTTGTATTAGTCCCTTTAAATTTGGCTGTATAAACTCCAGAAGAAAGGTTTGAAACATCAACTTTTTCTTCATTCGTTTCTAAATTTTTCTGAATAAGTTTTTGACCTAATAAATTAAAAATTTCAATCTCTTGACCCGAAATAAAATCTCCACTAATTATAATTTCAGTTGATGCAGGATTAGGATATAATTTTAAATTTTTCTTTACAAATTCATCAACACTCAAAGATGGTTCAACAATTAACGAAAAACCACAGTTTACAGATGTTCCGCTAGTAGCCATCATTGTTACAGGATATGTTCCAGGAGCAAGTACAGATCCAACCGCAGGACTTTGAGTTATAACTGCATTACATGTTTGACTAATAGCATTTGACAAACTTGCAAAACTAGGAACCACATAAGTGTTTCCTACGTTTGCATTAACGGTTTGATCTGAAGGACAGCAAATTTTAAGTGGTACAGCTGACATTGTATAACCAGCTGCAGTGAATTTATCAGTCATTGTTTTAACTTCTGCACAAGTATAACACATATCAATTGCTGCTTGTCTAACAGCAATCGCAGCATTTTGTTGATTTGTAGAACTATTTGTCATTGACAAGCCTTCTAAGAAAGCTTTATCGGTTTTTTCTCTACCAATAACATCCCATATTTTCATTAATACTGTAGACCAGATTTGACCGTCTGTATGAATAGATCCTGTAAGACCTCCAGGATAAACTGCTACATAGTTTGTTGTACGTCCTGCCCAACAAGTATTATGCCCATCCCAGCTAAACATGTAATGATATGCTGCATCTGAAGTTGTCCAATGGTTTAATATTCTACTATGAGATTGAGCCCAATAGTCACCACTTCCTTCACTCAAACCATTAACTTGAGAAAGAGATCCACCAGTTAACCAGTCGTGTAATCCATGACCTAATTCATGCCAAATCACATCCCCATCTTCTCCGTCATCAACACATCCTTCTCCAAAAACTAAAACTCCGTTTGAATAATGAGAGTTATCTGCTCCATTTTCCCCAGATGGGTCAAACCATAAAACACCCGCATGAGTATTATCTACATTTTGCACACATGGTATACCTAATGTTTGATTAATATACCTTAAACTATTATCTGTATGATAGAAAACATTTGCAGCTTCAAATCCATCTTGACTTCTTGTGAAAGCAAAGTTTGAAGTTGCTTGTGTAAACAATCCTTTGTTTGGATTTTCTAAGTTTTTGATTTCAACATATGAGCTTTTTAATTTGTATGTTCCAGCTGTATTATCAACTTGAGGCAAAACAACATTTGCTCTTTGAGCATTTAATTGAGCAGTATCTGTATCTCCTTGACCAGTTCCATCTGTATATCCAGTATCTCCATATGTTGCATGCGCACTTGACAAAGGATCAGCCAAAAACACCATTGCAGAACCTGTTTCATAAGCTAATGCTGACTTTTTCTCAACTGACATAAAGAATTTCTCTTTATTTGAAGTTTCTGTTTTTACATCGTGAGCAACTTCTTCCCCATTGAAACCACAATGAATTGCAATATCTTTTACACTTAAGACTTCCCCAGAATTTGCATCTAAAATAACCTCCCAGCTACCAGGTTTTTCTTCAAAACTTGTTACAATCCTGTAAACTAATTTTGTGGATGCTAATTTATTGTAAACAAACAATTTATTCTCTTGAAAAGTAACCATACCAGCAACCCCAATTTCCTTATCAGAAATGGCAATAGCATTTTCTTTTGTTATTTGAGGAACAGTTGAGATTTCAGATACATTTTTATCAAAACTTAAGTCTGTATAAGTTATTTCTCCATTAGGAGAGAAATGAACGACAAGTTCTGTATCGAATACTGGAACTCCATTTATCATTTGTTGAAATCTAAGTGTCTCTCCAGATAGACTTTTACGAACAAATCTAAGTGATAAATTAGAATCAGAATTTAAGCTTAATTCCTTAACATTTTCCTTTATCCAGGCTCTGGCTTGCCCTTCCTTATCTGAAGTTTGAGCATTTGAAAAAGAAAAAAATAAAGAAAGTAAACCTGCAAAAAGTAGGTTTTTTTTCATTACAATTTGATTTTTAGTTAGTTGCTAACAAATAGAGTGAAATTTTACCCGAAAAACAAACAAACTGTAAATAAAATGTTAAATTATTTTAAAATTCCTCTTTTTAAAATTTGACCAAAGTTGTACATATCTTCGAAAGATGTGTAAAAAGGAACTGGCGCTAATCGAATAACATTTGGTTCACGCCAATCAGTTATAACACCATTCTTCATAAGATAATCAAATAATTCACGGCCTTGTCCATGGAGATATACCGACAACTGACAAGCTCTATCATTAGGTGTAATAATTTCGAATTCAGCACTTGGAATTTCTTTATCAATTTCGTGAAGAATAAACTCAAGATAGGCTGTAATCAAATCTCTCTTTTTGATTAATTTTTCCATTCCAACTTCAGCAAACATTTCTGCCGAAGCCAAATAAGGTGCCAATGATAAAATTGGTAAATTACTCACTTGCCATCCATCTGCACCATGAACAGGATCAAACTGAGGTTCCATTTTAAAGCGTCTTTCTTTATTATGTCCCCACCAACCTGCAAATCTAGGTAAATTAGAATGATGATGCTTTTCATGCACAAAACATCCCGAAGCATTTCCGGGTCCTGAATTCATGTATTTATATGAACACCATGCTGCAAAATCAACATTCCAATCATGTAACTCTAACTTTATATTTCCTGCTGCATGAGCTAAATCGAAACCAACTATTGCGCCAGTTTTATGGCCCGCCTCAACAATAGCTTTCATATCAAAAACTTGCCCTGTATAATAATTTACTCCACCAAATAAAACCAAAGCTAACTCATCTCCAACTTCTTCAATTTTACTTAAAATATCTTCTAAACGAATATTATGTTCTCCATCTCTACGCTTAATCTCAACAATAGTATCTTCTGGATTATAGCCATGATGTCTTACTTGACTCTGGAACATGTATTGATCTGAAGGAAATGCTTTTTCTTCACAAATAATCTTAAAACGTTTAGATGTTGGTCTGTAAAATGAAACCATCAATAAATGCAAGTTGATGGTTAAAGTATTCATTACAGTTACTTCACTTGGTTTAGCACCAACAATTTTACTTAATGGTTGTGCAAAACGTTCTTGATAATCCCACCAAGGTTTATTAGCGTAAAAATGTCCTTCAACTGCCAAATTTGCCCAATCATCCATTACTTCATCAACATATTCTTTCGCTTTTTTGGGCTGCAATCCTAATGAATTACCTGTAAAGTAAATTACATCTTTACCATTGTGTTGCGGAAAAATAAATTCATTTCTATATTGCTTTAATTCGTCTTGAGAATCTAGTTGTTGTGCAAATTCAAGGGTATTTTGAAAAGTCATTGTTTAGTATTTAATTTGAGTAAAAATAATAAAATTGAAAAAAAAATAAGGTTTTAATTGTAAGTTTTACATTCTTTCTCTGAACTATTAAATTTCACAACTAAATAAATCTTATTAATGAAATGTCTAACATCAAAAACAAGATAAAAGCCTTTTCTTTTTAATGCAGCATATTTAAAAGAGAATCGATGAAATATTTGGAAAACTTTAAACTTTTTGCTAATCACTTGCATAAAAAAAGCGTTCGATAATCGAACGCTTTTTTTTATTATTATATGTTTATTACAAAATCAACATAGCATCACCGTATGAGTAGAAACGATATTTTTGCTCAATAGCTTCTTTGTAAGCTTTCATCATTAAATCGTGACCACAAAATGCCGAAATCATCATTAACAAAGTCGATTTAGGCGTGTGAAAGTTAGTCACCATACAATCTGCAACGCTAAAATCGTACGGAGGAAAAATAAATTTATTTGTCCAACCTTCATAAGGATTTAATGTTTTGTTTGAAGATACAGAACTTTCCATTGCTCTCATTGAAGTTGTTCCAATAGCACAAATTTTCTTTTTACTTAATTTTGCCTTATTTACTATATCACAAGCTTCTTCGGTTATTTTTAATTCTTCAGAATCCATTTTGTGCTTCGATAAATCTTCAACCTCAACAGGGTTAAAAGTTCCTAAACCTACGTGTAATGTTACTTCAGCAAAATCGACACCTTTAATTTCTAAACGCTTCATTAAATGCTTAGAAAAATGCAAACCAGCTGTTGGTGCAGCTACAGCTCCTTCTTCTTTTGCATAAATTGTTTGATAACGTTCAGCGTCATCTTCGTTTACTTCACGATTAATGTATTTTGGAATCGGAGTTTCTCCTAAATCTACTAATTTTTGACGGAATTCTTCATAAGAACCATCATACAAGAAACGTAGTGTACGACCACGCGAAGTTGTATTATCAATTACCTCAGCTACTAATGAATCATCATCACCAAAATATAATTTGTTACCAATACGGATTTTACGAGCAGGATCTACTAAAACATCCCATAAACGTTGTTCCGCATTTAATTCTCTTAATAAAAATACTTCGATACGAGCACCTGTTTTTTCTTTGTTACCATAAAGACGCGCAGGGAAAACTTTTGTATTGTTCACAACCATTACATCACCTTCATCAAAATACTCGATAATATCTTTGAACAATTTGTGTTCGATTTCTCCAGTTTTACGGTGTACTACCATTAAACGAGATTCATCACGATTTTCTGCAGGATACTCAGCTAATAATTCAGCTGGAAGATTAAAATTGAAATTTGATAACTTCATACTTAAATTTAGAATTACGAAATCAGATTTTTTCTGATATCAAAAGTGGGTGCAAATATACTATCGTGAGATAGGGGTTGTCAAGTGTTTTACGTTTTATTTTTAAAAACTCTTTATTTACAACGCTTTACAATTCGTTTATTTCGAAACCAACTGCTTTTAAATCCTTCCAAAAATTAGGATATGATTTTGAAACTACATTTGCTTCTTCAATTATAAGATTTGTTTTTAATGCTAAAGGCGTGAAAGCCATTGCCATACGATGATCTTGATACGTTTTTACACGTACATTATCATTTATAGCATCTGAGTTTTTTAAATGTAATGATTCATTGCTTACAAAAATTTCAGCTCCTAGTTTTGTCAATTCATTTTTTAAAGCCTCAAGCCTGTCCGTCTCTTTTATTTTTAGTGTGTGTAAACCATACAAATCACATCCAATTCCTAATCCGAAGCATGTCACCGCAATGGTTTGTGCTATATCAGGACAGTTATTTAAATTATGAGTTATGAATTGAGAATTATGAATTGATTTTTTCTCTATTGTAATTGAATTATCTTTATTAAAAATAGTCTCGACTCCAAAATCTTTATAGATTTCATCCAAAGCCGAATCTCCTTGTAAACTATTTCTCTTATAGTTTGACAAACTCACTTTTATCCCAATAGCAGACAAAGCTACAATTGAATACCAATAAGAAGCGGAACTCCAATCAGATTCTACAGTTAATTGACTAGCTTCGATAAGATCAGCATGACTTACAGTTATTTTATTTTCTTCGAAAGAAGTTTTAACACCAATTTCTTCCAATAGTGAAAGCGTCATTTTTATATAAGGAATAGACGTAATTTCTCCTTCAAGCGTTAATTCTAATCCGTTTTCAAGTTTAGGGGCAATTAACAGTAATGCCGAAATGTATTGACTACTAATATTTGCTGGTAAAGAAACTTTGTTTTGAATAATTTTTTTTCCTTTTATTTTTAACGGAGGAAAACCTTCATTTTCTATATATTCAATTTTAGCTCCAAGTTGGTGTAAAGCATCAACCAAAATTTTAATTGGTCGTTCTTTCATTCGAGAAGACCCTGTGAGAATAACTTCTAAATCTTCTCTAGTAGAAAAATACGCTGTAAGAAACCTCATAGCAGTTCCAGCATGATGAATATCTTTCATCATTGAATCTGACGACAAAGCTTCCTGCATCACATCCGAATCATCAGAATGTGAAATATTCTCTAGTTCTAAATTAGGATACAATGCCTTAAGAAGTAAGGCTCTGTTTGTTTCAGACTTTGAACCAGAAATTGTAATTGATGATTGTTTATTTACAATTGATTTTTTGAGAAGTAAATTCATGTATTGGAAACAAATTTTAATCCAACAATAGAAAGTATTAAGGTGGACAAAAAGAAAACTCTCCAAAATGTTGCAGGCTCGTTAAACAAAATAATTCCAGCCAAAACACTTCCAACCGCTCCAATACCAGTCCAAACAGCATAAGCAGTCCCAATAGGAATTTCTTTGGTGACTTTTACTAATAAAACCATACTTATGGTCAGACAAATCAAAAATCCGAAATACCATAACCACATAGTTGTACCAGAAGTTTCTTTTGCTTTTCCCAAACAAGTTGCGAAACCAACCTCAAATAAACCTGCAATTATTAGAACTATCCAATTCATTATTTTAGTTTTTCATTGTTATGGTGGCGGTCGTGATCACGTTTCGTTTTTAAATCCATTTTTTTATCAAAAGCCGTCTGCAAGTCAACGCCTGTTTGATTTGCCAGACACAAAACAACAAAAACCACATCGGCTAATTCTTCACCTAAATCTTTGTTTTTATCGCTTTCTTTTTCTGATTGTTCTCCATAGCGACGAGCAATAATTCGAGCTACTTCACCTACTTCTTCTGTAAGTTGAGCCATATTTGTTAATTCGTTAAAATAACGAACTCCGTGATTTTTTATCCAATTATCAACTTCTAGTTGTGAGTTTTTTAAGTCCATTATTCCTTATTTTTTGTATCAATTATTATAGTTACTGGACCATCATTTATTAGTGCAACTTTCATATCAGCTCCAAACTGACCAGTTTGTACTTTTTTACCCAATTCGACTTCTATTTGCTTCACAAAAGCTTCATACATTGGAATAGCATAATCAGGCTTTGATGCTTTAATATAACTTGGACGGTTTCCTTTTTTTGTAGCAGCGTGAAGTGTAAACTGACTTACCACAATCATATCACCTCCTATATCTTTTATAGAAAGATTCATTACTCCATTTTCATCTCCAAAAATGCGAAGATTTACAATTTTAGCTGTCAGCCAATTAATATCTTCCTGATTTGATGTATCTTCAATACCAATCAAAACCAACAAGCCCTTTTCAATATTGGCCACCTTCTCTCCTTCAATAGTAACCGAAGCTTCTAAAACTCTTTGTATTACTGCACGCATTTTCTAGAATTTATTTGGGTCTCTTTCACTTCCATAAATATCATTTCTGTAAGTTTCATCATCTCCTTCTAATATTTGCAAGTACGAATTATACCTCGACCATGCTATTTCATCATTATCCAATGCATCTTTAACCGCACAATGGGGTTCTTCTTTATGAAGACAATTATTAAATTTACATTGATCTTTCAAAGCAAAAAACTCAGGGAAGTAATCTCCAATCTCCTTCTTTTCCATATCTACAATTCCGAAGCCTCTAATACCAGGTGTATCGATAATTTTGGCTCCAAAACTCAAATCAAACATTTCCGCAAAAGTTGTAGTATGTTGCCCTTGACTATGAGAATCTGATATTTCTTTGGTTTTTAGATTCAGAGTTGGTTCCAAAGCATTTACCAATGTTGATTTCCCAACTCCTGAATGCCCTGAAAACATAGAAACTCTATCTTTCATTAGTAACTTCAAGTCATCCAACCCTTTTTCTTCTTTAGCAGAAACTCCCAAACACTGGTAACCAATATTTGAATAAATGTATTGCAAATAAAGCTGCTCATCTAAAGTAGCTTCATCATAAGTATCTATTTTATTAAATACCAAAACAGCTTCAATTCCGTAAGCTTCAGCAGTAACCAAAAATCGATCGATGAAACTTGTCGTTGTTGTCGGATTATTGATGGTAACTAATAAAAAAACAATATCAATATTTGCAGCAATAATGTGTGTTTGCTTAGAAAGATTTACTGATTTACGAACAATATAATTCTTTCTATTGTGAATATTAGTAATTACACCAATCGTTACATCGGCAGAAGTATCCAAATCGTAATCTACAACATCGCCAACCGCAATAGGATTAGTACTTTTAATTCCTTTGATACGAAATTTACCCTTAATACGGCATTCTAAAAATTGATTTTCTGCGGTTTTAACCGTGTACCAACTCCCAGTAGATTTATATACGATTCCTGTCATTTAAAATTACGAATCAGAAGTTAGAAGTTAGAAGTAACTAAAAACTCTAATTTTTGTCAAAAATACGATTATTAATTAATCTGCTTTATAAACTTTTTCCTGATGATTAATACTTTCCTGATGGATTGCTTTAAAAATTTTCAGTACAAACTCTTCACTCAACCCTTTTTCTTCTCCATCTAAAATCATTTTACCTAGAATTTCATTCCAACGTGTGTTTTGTAAAATAGCAACGTTCTTTTCTTTCTTAAGAGCTCCAATTTGGTCAGCAACTTTCATACGTTTTCCTAAAATCTCTAACAATTTCTCGTCAAACTCGTCAATTTGAGTTCTTAATTTGGAAATACGTTGGTGGTAATCATCTGTTTCATCATCTGCTTTACGAACTCTTAAATCAACAAACATTTGTTTTAAAACATCCGGCGTAACTTGCTGAGCTGCATCGCTCCACGCTTCATCTGGCGTACAATGTGTTTCGATCATTAAACCGTCAAAATTCAAATCCAAAGCCTGTTGAGAAACTTCTTGAATCATATCGCGTTTCCCGGTAATATGAGAAGGATCACAAATAAGTACCAATTCTGGAAATTTATTTTGTAGCTCAATAGCTATTTGCCATTCAGGATTATTTCTGTATTTCGATTTTTCATAAGTCGAAAATCCGCGGTGAATCATTCCCAGTTTTTTAATTCCTGCATTATATAATCGCTCTAACCCACCTATCCACAGAGATAAATCTGGATTTACAGGATTTTTTAACAACACTATTTTATCTGTATTTTGCAAAACATCAGCAATTTCTTGAACTGCAAATGGGTTTACAGTCGTTCTTGCTCCTATCCAAAGGATATCCACATCGTGCTGTAAAGCTAATTTTACGTGTTCAGCAGTCGCTACTTCGGTAGCAATTAACAAACCTGTTTCCTTTTTTACTTTTTGTAACCAAGGTAACCCTATTGCTCCAACACCTTCAAATCCTCCTGGTCTTGTGCGTGGTTTCCATATCCCAGCTCTAAAAACAGAAACATCAGAATTCTTTAATTCATTTGCTACTGCCATTACCTGATCTTCGGTTTCTGCACTACAAGGTCCTGCAATAACTAATGGATGATTTAATTGCAGATTGTCTAACCAACTTCTATTCTCTTTTTTAATTTCCATCTTATTCACTTAAAACAATTGACTTTTCTTTATTACTAACTTTATTTAGAGGCAACACCGCCGACTCATATTCTCCTAACAACTTAAAATGTGTTGTCATGATTTCTAAAACACTTTTTGCTTTTTCAAAATGTTTGTATTTATCAAACACTACATCAACAAAAAATGAATATTGAAAAGGCTTCTCTACTATAGGCATCGACTGAATTTTAGTTAAGTTTAACTTACAATTGTTCATCACATTCAATATTGTGGCTAAACTCCCTGGTGTATCATCTAATTCAAATTTTATCGAAGCTTTATTGATTTTATTCTGTTCAAGACTTGACTTATCCTTTTCCAAAATCATAAATCGGGTAATACTACTTTCGACCGATTGTACTTCTGAAGCCATTATATCTAATTCAAAGACTTGAGCTGCTGTAGGCCCTGCCAACGCTGCAATTCCTTTTATTTTTTCATCATAAATTCTTTTGGCAGTAATGGCAGTATCAGAACTTTCAATTACTTTAATGTGTTTATGTTTTTCCAGAAACTTAGCACATTGTAATAATGCAATGGGATGTGAGTACACTTCTTTAATATCTTCAATTTTTTGTCCTGGTAATGCCATTAAATTTAAACTAATTTTTAAGAAATATTCTCCTAAAACATTAAAATGATTATCATCAATTAAAGCATAATTAGGAATTAAAGCACCAGCTATAGAATTTTCTATTGCCATCACTGCATAATCTACCAAGCCTTTATTTAATTGCTTAGCCACGTCTTTAAATGTTTTACATTCAACAACTTGAACTTTATCGCCAAAATAATTATTGGCCACTTGCTGATGGAATGATCCTTTGATTCCCTGAATTGCGACCTTGGTTTCCATATTCTATTTTTTAAAAATCAATCCCGAATAAAAATTCGAATAAAAAAATCCCGATGTGGTCTACATCGGGATTGCATTGAATAGTAACTTTATATTTTTAACTTAAGTTTACACAATAACAATCCCGCATCTTATACCAGAAGTAAAAGAAGAAATTGTTAAAATATGTAAATAAGTTGTTCATGTATTTCTAAATGTCATTTGCAAATATAAAAAACTAATTAAATCAATCTTTAAATAAATTTAAATTTTTAAATAATTATGTAGTTCAATTACTTTTTGCTCATTTTGAAACACCCCTCCATAATAACTAGTCACGGTTGCTGAACTTTCGTCTTTGATACCGCGAGAAGAAACACACAAATGCTTAGCATCCACAATTACAGCAATATCTTCTGTTTCTAAAATTTCTTGTAACTCTAAACCAATTTGCATCGTCAATCGTTCTTGCACTTGTGGTCTTTGAGCAAAATATTGAACAATTCGGTTAATTTTTGACAAACCAATTACTTTTCCTTTTGAAATATATGCCACATGAATTTTGCCATAAATAGGCACGAAATGATGTTCGCAATTCGAGTAAAATGTAATGTTTTTTTCTACCAACATCTGGTTGTATTGGTATTTATTTTCAAAAAGAGCCACTTGAGGTTTGTTTGCCGGATTTAATCCACAAAAAATTTCATCGATATACATTTTAGCCACACGCTGTGGTGTACCTTTTAATGAATCATCTGTCAAGTCCAGACCTAAAATTTCCATAATTTCTTTGAAATGATAGGCTATTTTTTCTTTTTTCTCTGCATCAGAGATTGCAAAAGCATCCGCTTTCATGGGTGTTTCTACAGAGGTAAATAAATGATTATCTCCTATTTCATCGATAGAAAATGAGACTAATTTTGATTTATCTAATGTTGGGTTCTTTGTCATAGCTTTTAAATTTAGTTACTGATAGAAATCAGTCCATTATCTTGAATAAAAATTTGCCCAGTGATTCCATTCGAGGTATCACTTAATAAAAACACAGCAGTTTTAGCCACATCTTCGGGTTGTAAAATGCGTTTCAATGGATGTTTTGCCACCATATTTTCCTTGATTGTTTCATTTCTTAAAATGCCTGCCGCCAAGGGCGTTTCTACGATAGAAGGAGCAATAGCATTTACACGTATTTTTGGAGCTAGCTCAGCTGCTAAACTTTTCACTAACCCTTCAACCGCACCTTTTGCTGCACCTATACTCGCATGAAAAGACATGCCGCGTTGCGCTGCCACTGAGCTAAACAATACAATACTCGCTTGCTCAGAATTCTTTAATTGTGGCAAATAATGTTGGATTATTTTCACGGCTCCCATTACATTTACTTGCCAATCATTTAGAAAATCATCCGCTGAAAGTCTATTAAAAGGTTTTAAATTAATCGTACCTATTCCATACACTAACCCATCTAAACTCTCGATTGTTGGCAATGCATCCATCAATGCATTTAAGGCAAAATGGGTACCATTGAAAGTGAAATCTGGAGCAGTTCTAGAAATCACATAACAATAATCGCCTCTATCCGAAAGTTGTTTGACTATTTCTTTGGAGATGCCTTTGCTTCCTCCTATTATTAAATATTTTTTCATGATTTTTTATCTTTTTGATATCTTATTTCCTGTTATTTGTCTTTGTAAAGCACACTTAAATCGGTTAATCTCTGGATTGCGTTTTTGTGCATGTTTTTGACTTACACCCGAGTTCACTCTTTTTCGCCAAAGATTGAAAGACGAACGCTTTAATTCTTTTCTCATGATTTGGATTACCTCTTTTTCAGGAATTCCAAATTGATATTCAATAGCTTCAAAAGGCGTTCTGTCCTCCCATGCCATTTCTATGATTCTATCAATTTCAGCCTCTGTAAATGCCGAATTGGTTCTTGGCGCTATAATTTTCGCTACACTCATTTTGGATCTAACAATTTCTGGTTTGAATTAAATACTGAGCCCGTTGATTAATTTTATTTATTTCTTTTGAATCCATTTTATTTAGCAAGGCATACATCATTTTCATGCGCTGGTTGGTTTCAAAACGACTTCTATTCCGATCTAAAAAATGCCAATACAAACTATTAAAAGGACAACTGTTTTCTTCTGTTTTTGTTTTTTTGTCGTAGGTACAAGACGAACAATAATTACTCATTTTATCAATATAATTTCCTGATGAGATATACGGTTTTGTAGCCACAATTCCTCCATCAGCAAACTGACTCATTCCTCTAGTGTTAGGTAATTGTACCCATTCGATTGCATCTACATATACCCCTAAATACCAAGCATCCACTTCGTCTGGATGTGTTTCCATTAAAAGCGCATAATTGCCTAAGACCATTAATCGTTGAATGTGATGCGCGTAGGCATGATCCAATGAATTTTGCGCACAAGTGGCTACACATTTCATTTGGGATTTCCCTGTCCAAAAAACTTCGGGTAAAGGATGATGATTATCTAAAAAATTACTGGACTTTACTTCTTCAAACTTGTTCCAGTACACCATTCTTACGTATTCTCTCCATCCTAAAATTTGACGTATAAATCCTTCCACTTGGGCTAATACAATATGTTCTTGATTATTTAAGTAATATTCTTCTACTTTTTGCACCACTTCTTTTGGACTCAACATTTTTACATTCATAGCAAAAGATAAGTTAGAATGAAACAACAACACTTCTTCTGTATGCATGGCGTCTTGATAGGTTCCAAAATGAGGTAACAAATGAGTTAAAAAATAATCCAATTGTTCCAATGCTTGGGCTCTTGATTTAGGATAATTTGATGTAGTTACCGATTTCCCAAATGTGACAATCCCTCTTTCATTTAACCCTTCAACAATGTTTGTGACATCATTATTAAATTGAACAGCTGCTGGAATAGGCACTTGATTTTTCCATTTGTTTCTGTTTTCAGAATCGAAATTCCATTTTCCACCTACTGGTTTGTCATGAACCATTAAAATCTGGTGTTTTTTACGTAAGTGGCGATAAAAATTTTCAAGTAAATAATATTTCTTTTCCTTCCCTAAATCGGCAATATCTTGTAAACTACAATAAAAATGTTCCGACTCATAGGCTTTTATTTCAACAGAAAAAATTGATTTAAACTTTTTGAATTCTTGGTACAGACGGAATTCATCTGGCAATTGATACTGTATGGCTGAAATTTCGAATTGCGTTTGTAACAACGCTATGTTTTTTTCAAAAGAATGCTGATTATGCCGATCATTGATTTTAAAATAATAAACCTGACATCCTTTGGTTTGTAATTCTTCAGCAAAATTTCGCATAGCAGCAAAAAAAGCAACCACTTTTTGCTGGTGATGCCTCACATAATCGGTTTCCGATTGTACTTCCATCAACGCGTATAAATAACGTGATTGGTCTTCTTCCTGAAACCAAGAATGATTACTATTCAATTGGTCACCTAAAATCAAGCGTAAAATCATAACTCTACCGCTTTTTTAGTTAACCAAAGGTTTAGAAACACATGAAAATTATCGTAATTTTTGGCTTGTAAGTCAATATTGAATTTTCGATCTCTAGGATCATTTCCTACACCGGCTAAATAATTCCAATTCCCATAATTAGAATGCACATCATAATCAATTAAATAAGCTTCAAAATAACTCGCCCCAATACGCCAATCCTGTTCCATTTCTTTTGCAAAATAACTCGCAACGTTTTGTCTGCCTCTGTTGCTCATCCAACCTGTAGCTTTTAATTCCAACATATTAGCGTTGATAAAATCGTACTTGGTTTTTCCATTTATCCAATCATTAATGACATTTTCATTGGTTTTCCAATTATAATCTTGATTCAAAATTCCAGAAAGCTGAAACAAACGATTGCCATATTTCATGCTTACACATTTGAAAAAATCACGCCATAATAATTCGAATAAAACCCAATAAGTAGAGTCACTTTCTAGAACTTCGTTTTCAAACTTTCTAACCTCATGATAGATAGTTCGTGCCGAGAGCGACCCATTAGCCAACCAAGGAGAAAATTTTGTACTGTATTGAATACCTACTAATTCATTTCTTGTTTCTTTATAAGTAGTAATTTGTTGATGCTCCCAAATGTATTTTTTCAGATGACGTAAGGCTTCTGTTTCTCCTCCTTTACAAGGAAAAGCCGAGCGTTCATCTTCAACAATAGATTCGTAACCTAATTGTTCTACTGTAGGTATTGTAGAAGAAAAAGGCATTTCTATTTTTTTGAAGAGCACCTTCGGTTTTATAACTACTTCATTTACTGCCCATTTTTGTTCCACTTTTTTACGGTATGCAGTAAAAACATCAGGCAATTGCTCTATGGAAAAAGGTAAATTTGAGGGCTCAATTAAAAATTGATCATAATCAAATTTCCAATTCACAGTTGGAAATGCTGTTTTTATTTTTTGTTCGATACTTAGTTCTTCATACGTCCATTCTGCTTGAGTAATGATTGTATCGAATGGAAAAACTGCATGAATTTCTTCAAAAGCGCGAACTGCATCGGTTTGAAAAAAGTAAAAAGAAATATTGTTTTTAGACAAATTCTGCTGCAAATCAGCTAAAGTTTCCAATAAAAATTGCGCACGAAAAACTTCCATTTTTTTCCATCCATAGGGAGTGGATTCTAACCATGTTGGTTCAAGACAATACACTGCAATCACTTCGTCTGATTCTTGAATATGATTCCAAAAAGCAGCATCATGTGTTCGCAAATTATTTCTGAACCAAATGATTTTTTTATTTCCTTTTTCTGCACGCATCGCTACAATATTTTACTTCTTCCCAATTTTTTTCCCATTTCTTTCGCCAAGAAAATGGCTTTTCACAAGTAACACAAATCTTACTGGGCAAATACGATTTGTTCCCTTTATGATAAGTATTTTTCAAAGTCGTTGATTTTGATTTTGGCTTTGATATCAAACATTAAATTATATAAGCCAAAAAACGTCCTATTCACATAGATGAAATGTTTAGAACCACGATTCCCGTTCATTTTACGCAATTGTTTATCATTGGCAAACTTTTCACTGAGTGCTGCTATTTTTCCAAAAAACTCTGGATTTGCAAAATCGAATTCCGGTTTATGAATAGGTTCCGTAAAAACCGTCAGCAATTCATGAAACATAGCGGTGAAAAATTCGATTTCTTTTGGATTGTCTGTTGATTTTAAGATTTCTAATTCGAAAAGTTTCTTTTTAAAATAATCCATGTCTGCCAAAGCACTTGGTGTAGACACTTCAAAATAAGGTTTGTAAAACGAATCCGGAATTTGTTTCATACAACCAAAATCGATAGCAATTAAATTCGCTTCATCGTCTATTAAGAAATTCCCTGGATGCGGGTCTGCATGAAACTTTTTCAATTGGTGGATTTGGAACATATAAAAATTCCAAAGCGTTTGTCCCACTCGATTCCTTTTCTCTTGAGATGTTTCGGTATTACAGAATTCAGATAAATGCACTCCCTTCATCCAATCCATGGTTATGATTTTATCCGATGACAATTCCGGATAATAACTTGGAAGCTTTAAATTCTCTATGATTTGACATTCATTTCGAACCGTTTCACTTTGTTGTAATTCTAGTTTATAATCTGTTTCTTCCGTTAATTTATCTTCTACTTCTTGAAAATATTCATCGGAAGTACCTTGAAGATTAAACATGCGAACCGCAATTGGTTTTACCAAAGCTATATCAGTACTTATACTTTCTCTAACTCCTGGATATTGAATTTTTACAGCGAGCTCTTTACCATCTTTTTTAGCTCTATGAACTTGACCAATACTTGCCGCATTGATAGAATCGGGTGAAAATTCATCAAATAGTTCTTCTGGATATTTTTTAAAATAATTTTTAAATGTTTTACGCACTAAAGGCGCTGAAAGTGGAGGTACAGAGAATTGAGACAAAGAAAATTTTTCCACATACGATTGTGGCAATAAATTTTTCTCCATACTTAACATTTGCGCTACCTTTAGTGCACTCCCTTTTAATTCTTTCAAACCATCGTATATATCAGCGGCATTATTTTCATGAAGCTTATCTTTTGTTAGATTGGGATTCACTACTTTTTCACCATAATATTTAAGGTAATTTCCACCTACTTTTACCCCTGTAGTGACTAATTTCGCTACACGTTCTACTTTGTTGGTTGGAATAGAATCTATCTTTTTCATTTTTTTGAATTAAAATTTCCAAATTTTTCTTTCCAGATGAATTTTCCAAAATCTAGAATACTTTCGACAGGCACATTATACACCACATCAAAACTAGCTTTTACTGACTTTTCGATGAATACATCTGTTTTTTCGAAACTAGCAGAGGTATCTTCCATCCAATATTTTAAGATAGACATGAATTGCAACCAAGCTCCTTCGTGCACGACTCTATTCTGAATATCAGTAATTCGTTGATTTTCTATTTTATACGGAGTATCTAATACTGTTTTCACATAAGACAAGAAATCTTTTCGCAGTGATTTCAACTTCATTAGATTCTTCAAAGGCATTTTTTCTTGTTGCAACAAATGCATGACAAAACTTCTATTAGCCGTAGCTACTTCAAAGAAAGTGAAATAAAAACATGATAATTTTTGTGACGCATCATAATGTTCATAATCTGAAGAGTTAGACAACAACTCTAAGGTGTAGTGCAACATATCTGAAAAAAACTGTTCTTCTAAAGCTTCAAAAGAGGCAAAGTATTTGTAGAACTCTGCTTCCTCCATGCTATTATTTTTTGCAAACTCATATATAGAATTTGGTTTTTTCCCATTTATAAGTACATAATCAGTGTAAAGAGATACAATGTTATCCTTAGTTATTTCGAATGTTTTTTTCTTTGCCATGATTTCCAATATTTTGTTTAACAAATTTAAACAAATGATAAACAAAAAACTATTAAAGGACAATTAATTTACAATCAGGCTATAACTAAAATTTATTACTTTTGCTATAAATACAAACGAATTATGTCAATTGAAGTTCAAAATATTTCCAAAAGTTATGGTGCTCAAAAAGCGCTTGACAATGTTTCATTTACAGTAAAAAAAGGAGAAATTGTTGGTTTCTTGGGACCAAACGGTGCTGGAAAATCGACTTTAATGAAAATTTTGACAACCTACATCAATTCAGATGAAGGTATTGCCAAGGTTAATGATTTTGACGTAATTACTAATCAATTAGAAGTGCAAAAGTCAGTAGGTTACTTACCAGAACACAATCCGTTGTACTTAGATTTGTATGTAAGAGAGTATTTGACTTTTAATGCTGATGTGTACAAAGTAGAAAAATCTAGAATTGACGAAGTTATTACACTAACAGGACTTACTCCTGAAGCACATAAAAAAATTGGCCAACTATCTAAAGGGTATCGCCAACGTGTTGGATTAGCAACAGCACTATTACACAATCCTGATGTTTTGATTTTAGATGAACCTACAACAGGTTTAGACCCTAATCAATTAGTCGAAATACGTGAATTGATTAAAAACATAGGTAAAGACAAAACGGTATTCCTTTCTACACATATTATGCAGGAAGTTGAAGCTATTTGCGACCGAGTAATTATTATTAATCAAGGAAAAATTGTTGCTGACAACAACATTGACAACCTCATCACCGAAATAAACGAACAAATCATTGAAGTAGAGTTTGACAAAACTGTGGATGAAAACTTGGTTGCTCAAATTCCTAATATCACTTCATACATTCTAAACGGAAATCTTTGGCAATTTACATTTGCTGCTAGCGAAGATATGCGTTCTACTGTTTTTGATTTCGCACAGGCTAATGGATTAAAAACATTACAACTTTCACAGAAAAACAAAGATTTAGAAAGTGTGTTTAGGGAGAAAACGAAGTAATTTACTAACTAAATGACAAAAGAACGAAATTTTACAATAGCAAAATTAGAGTTTAGAAAACTAACAGATATTGATTTACTCTACATAACTGGATACACCATAATAGTTATTGCAAATTTATTCTTAGATAAAGGCAATAATTTTAATATTAAATTACAACTTACATTATTTTCTTCTGTAGTTATTGGAATGCAAACTTGTACTACTCCATTTGGATTAAGATTTAGAAATGTTTATTTCTCCTTAATATGGTTTAGTCTTAGTTTGCTATTTTTAATCAACAGTTATTCGCTTTGTTATATTCCTTTAATAACATTTATAGCATATCATATAATTCGTTTAGTTTTTTGGTTTCGATATGATCGAGAACTTATACCATTCTTCTTAGCAAAAGGTGGGTCGTTTAGATATAAAAGCAAAATTGAAAATAAAGCTGGCAATAAAAACGACAGAAATTTCACATATATATTATGTCTAATATGGGCATGCTATTTTATATTAACATTAGGAGGCATCATAAATGAAACAAAAAAAAACAAGGTTATAAAGACAAATAAAAAAATAGAACTAAAGTCAAACTACTAAAAAACTTCCTTAGCAATCTGTCTAATATTTTCTGCTTTCCCCATAGAATAGTAATGTAAAACCGGAATTCCAGCTTTTTGTAATTCCTTACTTTGCTCGATACACCATTCGATTCCTATTTCTTTTACAGCTTCATTATCTTTTGCTTTTACCACTGCCATGATTAAATCATCTGGTAAATCTACTTTGAAACGATGTGGTATTAAATTCAGTTGTTTTTTAGTCGAAATCGGTTTTAATCCTGGAATAATAGGAACCGTGATCCCTGAAGCACGACATTTGTCTACGAACTCAAAGAATTTTTTATTGTCAAAAAACATTTGAGTGATGATGTAATCTGCTCCGTTTTTGATTTTCTGCTTTAAGAAATAAATGTCACTGTCCAAGCTTGGTGCTTCCATGTGTTTCTCTGGATAACCCGCTACACCAATACAGAAATTTGTTTTATTCGTATTCTGTAAATCTGCATCCAGATAAATTCCGTTATTCAAGTTATTAATTTGAGTTACCAGTTCCGAAGCATACGAATGGCCTTCTTTTTCAGGTTTGAAATAGATTTCACTTTTTACAGCATCACCACGTAAAGCCACTACATTATCAATTCCTAAGAAATCCATATCGATTAGGAAATTCTCAGTATCTTCTTTAGTAAAACCACCACATAAAATATGCGGAATAGCATCTACCTGGTATTTATTCTGAATCGCCGAACAAATACCAACCGTTCCTGGACGTTTCTTAACGATTTTCTTTTCCAACAAACCATTTGGCAGTTCTTTAAATTCATATTCTTCGCGATGATAAGTTACATCTATAAATGGTGGTTTAAATTCCATTAACGGATCAATACTATCAAAAATGCATTGAATATTTTGTCCTTTTAACGGCGGTAAAATCTCGAAAGAGAATAATGATTTTCCGTTGGCTTTTTCTATATGTTGAGTTACTTTCATTTTAATCTGCTATGTTTGGGTTAAGCCATTTCTCGGCATATTCGTAAGTACAATTTCTTCGTTGAGCATAATCCTGAACCTGATCTTCTTTTATTTTTCCAAGTCCAAAATATTTACTTTCTGGATGTCCAAAATAATACCCTGATACCGAAGAAGCTGGCCACATCGCCATACTTTCCGTTAGTTTTACACCTATTTTTTCTTCTACGTTCAGCAAACTCCAAATCGATGGTTTTTCCAAATGATCGGGGCAAGCTGGATAACCAGGTGCTGGACGTATTCCTTTATAGTCTTCTTTAATTAATTCCTCGTTAGACAAATGTTCTTCGGATGCATATCCCCAAATCTCCTTACGGATTTTCTCATGCAGATATTCTGCAAATGCTTCTGCAAAACGATCGCCTAAAGCTTTCACCATGATAGAACTATAATCATCGTTGGCTTCTTCAAATTCTTTGGCTTTTTCATCAACCCCGAAACCAGTTGTCACACAAAAAGCTCCCATGTAATCCTTTTTGTTGCTTTCTTTTGGCGCAATAAAGTCTGCTAAAGCAATGTTTGGAGCACCAACGGTCTTTTGTGACTGCTGACGAAGCGTTAAGAAAGTTTCCAATACATTTCCGTTTTCATCATACAATTCGATGTCATCGTCTTTTACTTGATTCGCAGGAAAGATGCCGTAAATACCTTTGGCTTCTAACCAGTTTTCATCGAGTAATTGCTTCAGCATTTTCTGCGCATCGGCAAACAAAATCGTTGCCTGTTCCCCTACCACATTATCCGTTAGAATAGCAGGATATTTTCCAAACAATTGCCACGAACCGAAAAAAGGTGTCCAGTCGATATATGGCACCAATTCCTGCAACGGTACTTCAATGGTTTTTGCTCCGATGAAGTTCGGTTTTTTGGCTTCGAAATTATCCCAATTCAATTGCAGTTTATTGGCTCTTGCTTTTTCAATGGTATGGTAACTCTTATCGCGCTGACGGTTTAAAAAGGTTTCGCGAAATACTTCATATTCTGCACGGATAGTACTGGCGTATATTTTTCGGTCTTTGTTTAACAGATTTCCAGCTACGGTTACCGCTCGCGAAGCATCGTTTACGTGTACCACGGTTTGACGGTATTCCGGTGCGATTTTCACAGCCGTATGTGCACGCGAAGTCGTCGCCCCACCAATCATAATCGGGATTTGGATATCGCGTTTGTCCATTTCTTTGGCCAGATACACCATTTCATCCAACGAAGGCGTAATCAATCCGCTTAAACCGATAATATCTACATTTTCAGCAATGGCTGTTTCAATAATTTTCTCTGGTGGCACCATTACTCCTAAATCGATGATCTCAAAATTGTTACAAGCCAATACTACGGATACGATATTTTTACCAATGTCATGCACATCACCTTTTACAGTAGCCATCAATACTTTTCCAGCGGATGATGATTTTCCATCTTTTTCTGCTTCTATATAAGGTAGCAGATACGCCACGGCTTTTTTCATCACACGAGCTGATTTTACTACTTGTGGCAAGAACATTTTTCCGCTTCCAAACAAATCTCCTACCACATTCATTCCTGCCATCAGATTGATTTCGATGACTTCGATTGGTCTTGCTGCTGCTTGTCGGGCTTCTTCCACATCGGTTTCGATAAACTCGTCGATTCCTTTTACCAAGGCATGCGTAATTCTATCCTGTAAAGAGCCGTTTCGCCACTCCTGAATTGCTTTTTCATTGGATTTAACATCACCTTTGTAGCTTTCAGCCAATTCCAAAAGTCTTTCAGTAGCATCATCTCGTCTATCCAATAAAACATCTTCAACATATTCCAATAAAGTAGGATCGATTTCATCGTACACTTCCAACATTTCTGGGTTCACAATACCCATTGTCATCCCATGTTTGATAGCATGGTACAAGAATGCAGAATGCATCGCTTCACGTACTTTGTCATTTCCTCGGAACGAAAATGAAACATTACTCACACCCCCTGAGATATTCGCATAAGGTAGATTTTCACGAATCCATTTGGTAGCCAAAAAGAAGTCCAACGCATTACGACGATGTTCTTCCATACCAGTAGCTACCGGGAAAATGTTTGGATCAAAAATGATGTCTTCTGCAGGGAAGTTGATTTCGTTTACTAAAATATCATACGAACGCTTACATATTTCGATACGACGTTCATAGGTATCGGCCTGACCAATCTCATCAAACGCCATTACAATTACTGCCGCTCCATAACGTTTTACCAACTTTGCATGGTGTAAAAAGGCTTCTTTTCCTTCTTTCAAACTGATGGAATTCACCACGCATTTTCCTTGCGCTACTTTTAGACCAGCTTCAATAATTTCCCACTTGGAACTGTCGACCATAACTGGCACCCTTGAAATATCAGGTTCAGCGGCAATCAGATTCAAGAATTTGGTCATGGCATATACGCCGTCCAACATTCCTTCATCCATGTTGATATCGATGATCTGCGCACCGCCTTCTACTTGGGCGCGAGCAATATCGAGTGCTTCTTCGTAGTTGCCTTCTTTAATTAAACGTAAAAATTTTCGCGAACCGGTTACGTTAGTACGTTCACCTACATTTACGAAATTGGTTTCGGGGGTAACGATTAAAGGTTCTAATCCCGAAAGTTTTAAATATTTATTACAAGCTCCTTCATTCATTATGCTTCCTCCAGTACTCTTGGTTTGTAATTTGCGGCCACTTCAGCAATTAACTTGATGTGCTCCGGTGTAGTTCCACAGCAACCGCCTATAATATTGATTAAATTATCATCTAAGTATTCTTTGATTAAAACCTGCATTTCTTCTGCGGTTTGATCGTATTGTCCGAAAGCATTAGGTAATCCTGCATTGGGATGCGCCGAAATGTTAAACGAGGTATTGTGTGCCAAACGTTTTAAATACGGCTTCAACTGATCGGCTCCTAAAGCACAATTGAATCCAACACTCAACAACGGAATGTGTGAAATTGAAATCAGAAATGCTTCCACGGTTTGTCCCGATAAGGTTCTGCCGGAAGCATCTGTAATCGTTCCGGAAACCATGATAGGAATATCAAGATTACGTTCTTCTTTTACTTCTTCAATTGCAAAAAGAGCCGCTTTAGCGTTTAATGTATCGAAAATTGTTTCTACTAACAGAATATCGCTTCCGCCATCGATTAGCGCTTCTACTTGCTCTTTGTAAGCAATGCGTAGCTCATCGAAAGTGACTGCACGGAATCCCGGATCATTGACATCGGGACTCATACTCGCAGTACGATTGGTTGGGCCAATAGAACCTGCCACAAAGCGTGGTTTATCGGTAAATTCATCTGCTACTTCGCGGGCAATTTTAGCCGATTCGTAATTTAACTCATATACCAAATCTTCCATATGATAGTCAGCCATACCAATGGTAGTTCCTGAAAACGTATTGGTTTCCACGATATCGGCACCAGCTTCAAAATAAGCGCGGTGGACAGATTTAACGGCTTCCGGTTGGGTTAGCGACAGTAAATCGTTATTCCCTTTTAGTGGATGTGGAAAATCTTTGAAACGCACACTTCGAAAATCTTCTTCTTCGAATTTATAACGCTGCAACATAGTACCCATCGCTCCATCAAGAACGAGGATTCTTTTTTGTATTTCGTCGTAAATGTTTGCTTTTTGCGGCATGATAACAAAAAATCTAAATGTTTATTAACTAGCCCCGATAGTAGCAACTACCTTGTAGTGCGAATAGCGGGAAAATGGATTGCAAAAAAGCCCAAGCCTTTCGCTACCAATTTTTACACATAAAATGTCATCATGAAATACAGAGAGATACTAAAAAAGTATTCTTGTTATCTTTCCCCAAAATGGAGTAGAATGTAGCACCTTCTACAAGAGTAGGGTTGCTAAGGCTTCACTGGGTCTATTCCCTCTGCCTTTCGTGATAACTTCAGTTTGTATAAGAACAGGGCAAAACTACTACCTATTTTTATAGAAACCAAATTTTTTTAAGACAGCGCTTGTTGGAGGTCATTAATAACATCCTGAACTGTTTCTAAACCGACTGAAACACGAACCAAACCATCAGTAATGCTTACAGCCAAACGCTCTTCTTCTGTTAGTTTACTATGAGTTGTTGAGGCCGGATGCGTTACAATCGTTCTTGTATCACCTAAATTGGCCGAAAGCGAACACAATTGAATTTTATCTAAAAATTTACGTCCTGCTTCGATACCTCCTTTAATTTCAAAAGCTACGATATTCCCTCCTAAACGCATTTGCTTTTTGGCAATTTCATATTGTGGATGTGATTTCAAGAAAGGATATTTCACTTGTTTTACGTTTGGATGACTTTCTAGAAACTCAGCTACTTTCACTGCATTTTCACAGTGTCTTTCTACACGAATTGGTAATGTTTCTAAACTTTTAGATAATACCCATGCATTAAAAGGCGACAAAGCTGGTCCTGTATTTCTTGAAAAAAGATAAATCTCACGAATTAAATCAGCTCTTCCGACAGTCACTCCTCCTAGTACTCGACCTTGACCGTCGATTAATTTAGTAGCAGAATGCACGACCAAATGGGCTCCGTATTGAATTGGATTTTGTAAAAAAGGCGTTGCAAAACAGTTATCGACAATTAAAATCAAGTTGTATTTTTTTGCAATTTGTCCTAACAATTCTAAATCGATAATATCTACAGCTGGATTGGTTGGTGATTCAGCAAAAAGTATTTTGGTATTTGGCTGAATGTAACTCTCGATCGTTTCAGGTTTGTTGATGTCGAAATAACTTGTTGTAATATTCCATTTCGGGAAATACTTAGTAAACAACGTATGTGTAGAACCAAAAACACTTCCTACGGAAACAATATGATCGCCAGCTTCCAATAAAGCTGCAAACGTTGAATACACAGCTGCCATTCCTGTCGCAAAAGCGTATCCGTCTTCAGCCCCTTCCATCTTGCAAATTTTTTCTACAAACTCACTTGTATTTGGATTGGTGAATCGACTGTAAATATTGCGTTCTTTTTTTCGCAAAAGTGCAGTTATTTGCCCAGGGATGCCAAGAACCCCAATTTTATTTTCATCGGAATTTATTCCTAGTCTGTTTGGGGTTTCTTCTGTAAAAGAGGCACGCATATCTTCCGCATCTTCAAAAACGAAACTTGATGTTAGATATAACGGAACGGAATGTTCTAAAAACTGGGTTCTTTCTGTTTGGATACGAATCGCTTGGGTTTCAAATCCGAATGCTGAATTGCTCATTGTCTATTGTTTGTTGTTTATTATTTTATGCTCTTTGAGCATTTACTTTAACTTGATAATCGATTGTTGCTGTTGGTTCTAATGTTTTAGAAACAGAACAATATTTTTCGAAAGATAATTGTGCTGCTTTTTGAGCTTTTTGTTCATCTATATCTCCTTCTAAATAAATAGTTACTACAATTTTTTTGAATGGCTTAGCCTCATCAATTTGAACTCTTTCGCCCTCTACTTCTGTATAATAACTTGTAATATTTTGTCTTTGCTTTTTTAGTATTGAAATGACATCGATAGCGCTGCAACCTGCTACGCCCATTAACAATAATTCCATTGGACTTGGCGCTAAATCGTTACCGCCGAATTCTTTTTTGTTGTCCAAATACACCTTATGACCGCGTTCATTTTGCAATTCAAAATGATAATCCTGATCTATTCTTTTTAATGTAATTTTCATGATTTCACTTATTATCCTTTATCTGCAATTCGTAATATGTCTCCAAAAACACCTCTTGCCGTTACCGAAGCTCCTGCTCCTGCACCTTGAATAACAATTGGTCTTTCTCCATACGATTCTGTGTAGATTTCAAAAATTGAGTCGGAACCTCTCAACTGTCCTAAAGCAGAACTTTCTGGAACAGAAACCAATTTAACTTCCAAAATCCCTTTGTCTTGTTGTAGATCACCAGAAAGTTCTCCTATATAACGAAGCACATTTCCTTTACGTTGACTAAGCTTGATTTTATTATAATGATCATCAAGCTCTTGTAGATTAATTAAAAACTCAGATGTAGAAAGGCTTCTTAACGATTCAGGAATAAGGTTTTCTATAGAAATTTCATCAAACTCATTTTTTAAATCTAACTCACGTGCTAAGATTAAAAGTTTTCTAGCCACATCGTTTCCGCATAAATCTTCGCGAGGATCTGGTTCGGTATAACCATTACTTATAGCTTCTTTTAGCACTTCACTAAACTTTTTATCTTCGTTTGAAAAATAATTAAACAAAAAACTTAATGAACCTGAAAAAACACCTTTTATTCTGGTTATGTTTTCACCAGAAAGATGTAATAACTTGATAGTATCAATAAGTGGTAATCCTGCGCCAACGTTGGTTTCGTACAAATATGTTTTTTGGTTTTTGTCGAGTGTATTTCTAAGTTTTTTATAAAACTCGTAGCTAAGCGTATTCGCCACTTTATTTGATGAAACTAAATCAAAACTGTTTTCTATTAATTCAAAATAGTTTTGTGCAAATTCTTTACTCGCTGTGTTATCTATAGCTATTAGGTTTTCCAAATGATTTTCTTTGGCAAAATTTACCACATCAGTAATAGAATATTTTATCCCTTTTTCAGAAATCTCTTCACGCCAGTTTTCAGAATTTCCATCTTTTTTAAGCAATACTTTTTTAGAATTAGCAATGGCAAAAAGATTTAATTTTATGTCTTTCTTCTCTTCTATTTTCTTAGCAGAAGTAAGTATTTGGTTTATTAATGTTCCGCCTACAACTCCGTGTCCAAAAACAGCAATGTTGATTTTTTTTGTTACTCCAAATATTTCTCCATGAATCACATTTAAAGCTCTGTTTAAATCTTCCTTTTTGATTACTAAACTTATATTTCTACCCGTAGTAGTATTATTAAACAAAATTGGAACCACTTTATTTCTTATTAAAGCTGTATAAGGCTTATGGAAAGTACTTAGATCCTGTCCTATGATTGATATTACCGAAATATTATCATCAACCGTTATTTTATTGACATCGCGAGTATAGAAATCATTTTCAAACTCTTTTTCCAGTCCAATTAATGCTTCCGAAGCTTTATCTGTGTTGACAACAATACCTATTCCGCGTTCTGAAGAACCTTGTGAAATAATACTAACACTAATGTTATTATCTGCCATTACTCTAAAAATTCTGGCATCAACACCTGTTTTCCCTAAAAGGCCTCTGCCTTCAAGATTGATAAGTGATACATTATTTAAAACTGAAAGTGATTTTATTCCTTCGTCTGTTTGCTCTGAAGTAATGAGCGTCCCTGCATTTTCAGGATTGAAAGTATTTAGAATACGAAGGGGAATGTTTTTTTCTACGAGTGGAATTATTGTTTTGGCGTGTAGAATATTGGTTCCAAAATTTGCCAACTCGTTTGCTTCATTAAAAGATAGCTTTTCAATTTTTTTAGCATCAGCAACTAATTCTGGGTTTGCTGTGTAAATTCCGTCTACATGAGTGAAGTTTTGAAATTCTTCGGCATCAAGATAATTAGCCAATAATGATGCTGTGTAATTACTTCCGTTTCGACCAAGTGTCGTTGTTTCGCCAGTAACTGTTGAAGCAATAAAACCAGTTACTACGTGAATTTCATCTTCATTATCAAAAAACTTAAGAACATTCTTTTTAGAAATCGTATCGATAGGCTGCGCATTTCCAAAGTTTGCATCTGTTTTAATAAGCCCTCTAGTGTCTACGTATTTTGCCTTAAGTCCCTTTGAAGTTAAAATTTGAGTAACATACTTGGCCGATAAAATTTCTCCGAAGGCAATAATTTGATCTTTTATTTTATCACTATAATCGCCAAGTAATTTAACGCCTTCAAACAATTTTGCCAATGTTTCATACTCTTGATAAAAAAGAGATTCTTCTACATCGTGCGTTTGATATTTTACAAATTGTTCAAATTGGCGTTCGTAAGGCTTTCCGCTTTGTGCCAACTGAAGAATTTCTAATAATTCATCTGTTGCATTGCCTCTTGCAGATACTACCACAGCAATTTTTTCGCCATCAAAATATCGTTTGGCAATAATGTCTATTACCTGATTTATTCCTTTTTCGTTTGATAGAGATTTACCTCCAAATTTTAAAATTTTCATTGTCTTGTTTGTTTTAGTAATTAAAAATGGGTGCTAAAAATTTGTTTAGTTGTTTGTATTCAATCAAAAATGCATCATGTCCGTGTATTGATTGAATTTCATAAAACTGAACTTCTATTGTGTTGTGTTGTTTAAGCTTAGTAAAAACATTTTTAGTCTCATTGGTTGTAAAAAAGTAATCAGTATTTACAGCCACTAAGTGAATACTAGTTGTTGTGTGTTTAATTGTGTTTAGTATATATTGTTCATCATAGTTCTCTCCTATTGTTTTTAATAAATGATTCATTAGTTTATAGGCTGAAAGTGTAAATCTTTGTGACAATTTATTGCCGTGATGTAATAACCAGCTTTCGACTTTATACAAATCATTTTCTTTGTTTTTCTCGTTTTTAAATTTTTCTTGCAAAGACTCTGGCGTTCTATACAAAAGCATGGCATGTAATCTTGCATCATGTATTGGATTATCCGAATTATTTAAAATTGCATCCTGAACTAAAACATTTGCAATCAACCAATCTGAAGACTTCCAACTTGTTGCAATGGGAATTAGATTATCAATACTATTTGGTTTTAAAAAAAGCATTTCCCAAGCAATTCCCCCTCCTAAGCTCCCACCTATTACTGCAAAAAGCTTGTCAATTTTTAGTTCTTCTAAACCTTTCCAAAAAATTAAAGCAATATCTTTTGTTCCAAATTCTTTATAGTTTTCAGTTAGTCCTTCTTCATTTTCAAATCCATTGCCAGGAATATTAAAAGCTATAATTGTAAATTTTTGTATGTCGATTGTTCCTCCTTCACTGATTAAATCTTTCCACCAACCGTTATCGCCAGCCACATTCGAATTTCCTGTCAAAGCATGATTTACTAAAACTATTGGTGCCTTACCTAGTTGTTTTCCAAAAATTTGATAGGTAAGAACAACATCTATTGTTCTATCAATTTTTAGTTTAAAATCTTTAATCTCTATTTTATATAATTCTTCCAAAACTTCTTTTTTAAAAACTGCCCCCAGCCTAAACTCCAGAGGCAGTTTTAACAAACAAAAAACAAAAAACTAAATAGATTTCACTATGGAGAAACCTATTATTATTGTGGGTTACGCTGCATTAAATTCTTTCAATAATGTCAGCGAAACTGGTGTTTCATTAATTAAATTATCTCTTAGAGGACATCTCTCCTTTACCTTATCCATCCATTGTTTCAAAATATCAATTGGAGCATCAGAAGTTGGTTTAATCAATACTTCGATTTTTCTAAAGCCTGCTCTTGAACGAGTTTTTAATCCTTCTGCTCTTTTTGTTTCTAGCTCACCAGAAACCTGAACTTCAAGCGATTTCAATTCAACTCCCAATTCAATAGCAACCAACTTCCCAACCGCATTAATACTTCCTGCAAATCCTGCCAAAAGGTATTCTGCTGGTGAAGGAATTTTATCTTGCTCATCAGCAACTGAATTACTTATACCCAAACTAATTTGTGATGATTTCACCAAAAATTGGTTTCCGTTTCCTGAATATCCTGATATGCTTATTACTTTATTGCTCATAACTTTTGATTTATATGAATAAAATTTCGTTTTCACCAGAATTGATTTGAACTAACAATCTTTCTGCAATGGTTACTTTAAAATCTTTTTTTAAATCAGATACATTTTGTACTCCACTAAACGAGTCTGACATTCTACTTTTTCTTCTTTTTAAATTGTTTTTAATTCCTAACATGGCTTAAATTTTTATTGAATTTGTAATTACTTTTTTTTTGAAAGGTGACAGAATAAAAAAAGTCCTTTCGGTGGGTTACCAAAAGGACTCTTAGTTTTGAACTATAACTAAAAATTAACTATTCCGCTTTTGGCAACCATGATATATGTGATACATACGAGTAATACACGTACACATACACATCATCATTGAAATATTTTTAATATTATTTGTTGCCTTAGTTTTCATTTTACTGTAATCTGATAATTTTAAATTTAAGTTTTACGTTGGTCTTAGTGTTAATAAAAAAGCCTCTGCAGTTGCAGAGGCTTTAGCTATATATTTTTGATTTGATTCAAAATTAAGTAACAGTGTCCTCTGCGGAATACTTCCACATTGATGTAATACACATATATCCCTTAATTGAATTCATTTTTTCTTTCGTTTTGATGTTGCAAAGTTTAGAAGTAATTCTGAATTGACCAAACAAAAAAACAAAATTTAACAATATTTCTTTTTTAGGTTATATTTAAATACTACGTATTTACAAATTTGAATATTTCATAAATTATCAAAAAAAAGTTAAGAATAATTTGGAATTCAAATTCGTTTCATACATTTGCACTCGAAAATCGTGAGGAAAAATTTGTACTGATTGCAACCTCAATAAAAAATGCTAAAGCAGAAAACTCCTTTAGCACTTTCCCTGCAATCTTATTTTTTTTATCTTCACTAAAATTAATTAAAAAATAATTTTATTATGGCATATTTATTTACGTCAGAATCTGTAAGTGAAGGACATCCAGACAAAGTGGCTGATCAAATTTCTGATGCATTAATTGATAACTTTTTAGCATTCGATCCAGAGTCTAAAGTAGCTTGTGAAACTTTAGTTACTACTGGTCAGGTGGTTTTAGCCGGAGAGGTTAAATCTAAAACATACCTTGATGTGCAAAGCATTGCTCGTGAAGTAATTAAAAAAATTGGTTACACTAAGAGCGAATATATGTTTGAGGCAAATTCATGTGGTGTTTTATCTGCAATTCACGAACAATCTCAAGATATTAATCAAGGAGTTGACAGAGCTAGTAAAGAAGAACAAGGAGCTGGTGACCAAGGAATGATGTTTGGTTATGCAACTAATGAGACTGCAGACTATATGCCTCTAGCTTTGGATTTATCTCATAAATTGTTACAAGAATTAGCAGCTTTAAGAAGAGAAAATTCGGTAATCACATACTTACGCCCTGATGCAAAATCACAGGTAACTTTAGAATACGATAACAACAACAAACCAGTTCGTATCGATGCTATTGTAATTTCGACTCAACATGACGATTTTGGTCCTGAAGCAGAAATGTTAGCTAAAATTAAAAAAGATATTATTGAGATATTAATTCCTAGAATTATTGCTAAATACCCTCAGTACGCGCATTTATTTAACGATAAAATTCAGTACCACATCAACCCAACAGGAAAATTCGTAATTGGAGGACCTCACGGAGATACAGGTTTAACAGGAAGAAAAATTATTGTTGATACATATGGTGGAAAAGGAGCACACGGAGGTGGAGCTTTCTCAGGAAAAGATCCTTCAAAAGTTGACCGCTCTGCTGCGTATGCAACACGTCATATCGCTAAAAATTTAGTGGCTGCTGGTGTAGCTGAGGAAATTTTAGTTCAGGTTTCATATGCTATTGGAGTGGCTAAACCAATGGGAATTTACATTAATACATACGGGACTTCTAAACTTAATTTGACTGATGGCGAAATCGCTAAAAAAGTAGAAGAGATTTTTGACATGAGACCTTATTTCATTGAACAAAGATTAAAATTAAGAAACCCAATTTATAGCGAAACAGCTGCTTACGGGCATATGGGACGTAAACCAGAAACAGTTACAAAAACTTTTAAATCTCCAAATGGAAATGAAAAAACAGTTACGGTAGAATTGTTTACTTGGGAAAAATTAGACTATGTTGATCAAGTAAAAGCAGCTTTTAACTTGTAACGAAATACGTTTATCGATTAAAACCGGCTTTATGTCGGTTTTTTTTATTGCAAATTTTTAACTCTCATTTTAAAAGATACATTTGCCTAAAAATTTCTAAAACAATCTAAAAATGAAAAAGTTAATGTTATGCATGGTAGCGATTGCAGCTTTGTCTTCTCAAAGCATTTTCGCCCAAGATGTGCCATCTGGAAAAGGAATCTACTTTAAAGTTAATGGCGGTTATAATTTTGCTATTAGCAATTCGCAACACAGTCTTTATGAAACACCTATTGTTATTGCCTCATCAACTCCATTTTGGAATATCACCGAAACTACTGGAGATGATCAATATGAAGTTATAGATGTAAACTTGGGCAAAGGGCTAAATTTTGGAGGAACATTTGGCTATATGTTTAACGATCGTTTTGGTGCAGAGTTAACTGTCGATTATTTAATGGGAAGTAAGACTGAGGCAAAACATAGAGAAACTAGTGGAGAAGAAACAATTCAAAAGCTTTACTCTAAAATGATTCAAATTAAACCAACATTTGTTTTATCAGGCGGATATTCAAAAGTTAATCCATATGCCAAATTTGGAGCCATAATAGGTTCAGGAAAAATATTTGAAGAGTACACTAATACTGGAGGTGGTAGCACATATGAGGCAAAAGCTGAAGCTAAAGGAGGTATTGCTTTTGGGTTTCATGCAGGAATTGGTATTAATTTTGGATTAACTTCTAATCTTTCACTTTTCGGGGAATTAAATATGAACAACTTATCTTACGCTCCTGAAAAAGGTAAATTAACTAAATTCATTGAAAATGGGGTTGACCAAATGTCAACTTTAGACGTAAATGAAAGAGAATATCAATACTCTGACAATCCAAATTTAAACTCATCAAACCCTAATCAACCATCTCAAGGACCAAAAACTTCTTACAATTTTGGAACATTAGGAATAAACATTGGTCTAAAGTACAGCTTATAATAATTCATTTATTATTTGTTTTTTGTTTTTAAAAGAAAAGCCTCGCAATGCGAGGCTTTATAATTTATAATTTCCCAGATTTTATCTTCTTAAGAGTTTCCTTGATCTCATTTTTTATTATTTGATCTTCAACCATATCTGAATATTTAACTGCAAGTTCCTGTGTTTTCAAAGCCTTAGTTTTTTCACTATTCTTGTAATATAGTTGTGCCAAAGTATCCAAATAATAAGCATTGTTTTTTTGCATAATCAAACTGGTTTCAGACCAATTTATTGCTTTTTGAATACTCTCTGAATTAACTGATTTTTTAACCACAAACCATGCTACATTATTAATCATATTAGAAATAGAGTTTTTAAAATCAATCCACCCAAGATTTTGATTAACTGAGTATAATTTATCTAATGATTCTATACTGTTTTTATTATTGCCAAAGTGAATATTAAAAAAAGTTTCAAAATCATTTACATACTCATTTTCTAAATCATCAGTCTCTGCTAAACTATTTATGAGAGTAAAATAATTTTGAACAACATCTATATTTTCATAATTTTCTAAATATAGTACCTTACTCAAGATATTTAGATCATTTTTTTTCTGACTGCTTGTTTCAGAATAATATACATTTGTACTAATAGCGTCTGATAAAATTTTATCGACTTTGACAGGAGCTTCAAATGAATATAAACTTGGATTGACAAGTACAAATGTTTTTTCTTTAAGTGAATTATAACGCTTTAGAATATAATCTATAGACAAATAGTCTGTTTCATTTAGTGATTTTTCTTTTTTGAAAATTTGATTTGTAAAACCTTTATTGCTTATTTCTCTTCCAATTAAATTTACTAAATCAAAATTTGGATTGCTATTTTTAGAATAACTTTCAATTACTTTTCTCCAATTCATACCGACTATCTTTTCGTTCCACTTTATAATTGGAAGGTCATAATCCATCTTAATTTCAGGAACTGAATAATCTACTGAATCATTATCCACAACACTTCCGGATGGAATTTCTCGTTTTTTTTCTGGATATTCATATTCTAAAGTTTCAATTTTCTTAAATGCTTTTAATAAAATCTCTGGACTTGAGTTTAGGTTGTTAAGTATTGAATTTGTTTCTTTATATACCAAATATTCATTTAAATCTTTCTTTAAACTAGTGTAAGAAGAAAAAAGATATCCTTTGTCATGAATACTACCAATTATTTTGGTTAAAACATTCCCTTTATAATCTGTAATAACGATTACTGGATTTTCATTAACTTTATACTTATCGAACCATTTTTTGTCTTTTTGAGATGCAATTACATAGCTAAATGGGTAACTATCTTTATACTTTGCTTCAGATAAAGAATAATAATATATATCTGATTGCTGATCATTTATAAAACTATCAAACTCTTTATCGAGATTATTATTCTTTGGATCATAAATAATTACCAAAAATTGGTTTTTATTTTTAGATACATCTTTCAAAGATTTAGTTAAATTTTTTGAAGTAGGAATTTTTATTGACTCATAGGCAGCGCTTGTTTCTGGGTAAGCCACAGCTGCAGAATCTACTACCGCAACAGCAGAATCAACAACTACTTCGCTAGGAGTAGCTATATAAGATTCTTTCCCTTCATAAGTCCAATTTTTTTCTGACTTGGATTCTAAAGGTTGAATTTCGTTTTCTACACTTCTTTCTAAAATATTCTCTAGCTTAAAAGTAATTGGCTCACGACTTGCCAAATCCGAAACAACTAATTCGTTGGTATCTTTGTTTAAGTAACCTTTAAGCTGTATATCTGATAAATTATTATACGTAAAATTTAAATCTATTTCTTTTACATTTTTAGGTAAGGCATATTTAGTATGCTCGCTTTTCCCTGAATAATTTTCATAGACAAGATAGATGAATTTAGAACGAGGAATTTCTATTGTAAATTCATTAGCCTCTGAGCTATCAATATCCTTTGCAAGCTCTTCTAATCTTTTATACTGAACAGGTAATTTTCCTTCTTGAGTACCTATATAAATATTTGAAAAATAATATAGAATTTGATCTTTCTTGATTTTTACTTTTATAACATTTTCTTGAATATTACTAGTTGAATTGGATGCCGTTAACAAAAAGTTTGATTTGTTTTTTATCTGATTACCAAAATAAAGTGAATCTCCTTTTTTCTGGTAATCCCCGTAAATCATTACTAACTCAAACTTATTTCCTTCTAATAAATTGAATTTAAATTTTTCATTTCTTGTTGTGGCAATGTACTTTCCTTTTTCTGAGTTTTTGTTTTGTGCAAACGAAGTAATTGCTAATAAGGAACAAAATATTGTTCCTAAAATCATTTTTTTCATCTTTTAATCATAGATTATTTACAAAATCAAAAGTAAGTATTTATTTACTTTCTTAACTAATAAAAGCCTCGTTATACGAGGCTTTTATTGCGTTAGCGGGTGTAGCTAACTACCGTGTAGTGCGAAACACGCGACCCGCGAGGGTAACGCCCTGATTACAATGCGTATTTTAAACTAAGTATTATATATCGAGGTTGTACTGAATAGGCCGAAAAACTACTTTGACCTCCCAACTGGTCAAAACTACTGTCATTTAAAGATGTAGTATTAAGCAAATTGGTCCCAGATAGTTTCCATTCCCATTTACTATCTTTCTTTTGATACATTATGTTTGCAGTTAAGAAATCATATTGGTTTTTAGATGTATTTGATTTATTTCTATTATTGAAGTAACTATACTCTGAAGTAAAAGAAAAAGCATCCCAGAAAAAATATTCTAACTTCACCGATGGACTATCTATATAAAAAACATCACTAAAATTGTCATTAATCGAATAGCTATACGCTAACTCTAAATTAGGCGCTTCTTTAAAATTAGTCGAAAATCTTAGATTATAATTCTGAGCAAAAGATTTAGTCATTTGAATAGATTCAGAATCATCCTGTGCTACTCTAATATTATTGAATTCGCTCCAATTTAAACTTAAACCAAACGAAGCTTTGTAGTATCTTAAAAATGATCTTCCATAGTTAGCCATACCAGAAAGTGTTTGATCTGCAAAATTAGAATTGATATTTACTGCTGAAGAAACTCTATTTGGACCAATAAGTAAAGCTCTGTTTTTAATAGCCTCAACCTGTTTAGTGTAAGTTATGTTTGCAAAAATATTCTCGAAATTAAACATGTTGTACTTAAAGTATCTTAAAGAATGTACTTGTGACAATGAGTTTTCAAGATACCTGTTTCCACTAAAAAGACTGTTATAATTTGAAAAAACATATCCTTGAGCCAATTTGCTTATATCGGTAAAATTATTAGCTAAAGAGAAATTATAGGTTAATGTTTCTGATTTTTTTAATTGCCATAGAGCATAAAAATCAGGCAAGATTCTATTAAATGAATTTTTATTTGAAAAATTTAATTGCTCATCATTTGTTTGATAATTATGAACCGAAAAACCGGGATTAAAAGTAAACTTGCCAGTTAAAAACTTATAATGTAATCCTAAAAAAACATCATTAAAACTATAATTTACATCATTGTTATTTTTAGCATCAGTTAAATTATTTTGTGATTGATTGTCTAAAATTTGGAAAATACTTGAGTCAAAATTTTGATATGAATATGTATTACCAATTGTAACGTTCAGATTACTCTTTGGCGTAAGCATATAATAATAATCTACTTTTGCATCTAGTTTATTGGTTTTAACAAATCTATTTTGCGTGATATTGTTTCTATCTTGAAAAATATTATATCCAGTCAAAAGGTTGGCGAAAATTGGCACTTGATCCAAATTTGCATTATAAAAAGGGTCTTCTGCTTGATATAAATGTTGTGTTTCAAAAGCAAATACATTCTTCTCATTTAATGTGTAATAATAATTGAGGTTTTGATTAAATGATAATGGTTGTTGCTTTTTATCTGTATAAATATCATTTAAAAGATTTGAAAAAACTGAAGTACTTTCTTTTTGATCAGACAACTTCAATAAAGCGTCATAATCAAAATGTAATTTTGTTGAAGGAACATAACTTGAACTCAATTTAAACAATCCTAAATTGGTTTGTTGAGTTGCTAAATCTTTTCTTGTTTCAGACAAATTATTAGGCAATCCAGTAGTAATTGAATTTGTCTCTATTTGTGATTTATTTGAAGAAAATATTCCAAAACCACTTAAAGTCCAAGTCTTTGAAGGGTTATAGCTAAAATTTGCAGCGCCAAATTTTGTATCAATTTCTTTGGCTTTATTGTTTCGTAATCCAAGAATTCCTAAATCGTTGGAAGAAACATTAAAATTTGTTCCCCCTTTTCGCATCATGTTTTTAAATCCGCCTGTGAATTTAAAATAGTCCTGCATGGTGAGAGGAAGCTCTCCAATATTATTCAAATTCCCAACCACATTAATGCTATACTTAGGATTGTAATAAAATAGTTTTGGATTGATTATATATCTATCTTCTTTATGGCCAACACCTATTCCCGCTGTTACATCTCCAAACCAGAAGTTTTTTTTCCCTTCTTTAAGTTTAATGTTTATAGCAACGTTTTCTTCATTGTTTTCAAGTCCTTTCAAGTTAGTAACTTCGTTGTAGTTTCGAAGCACTTGAATTTTATCTAAAGCATCGGCAGGAATATTTTTTGTTGCAATTTTTGTATCACCATCAAAGAAATCTTTTCCTTCAACCATTACTTTTTGGACCTTTTTTCCTTCAACTTCAATTTCGCCATCTTTGTTCACTTCTACCCCTGGGAGTTTTTTAAGTACATCTTCAAGTTTTCTTTCGGTACCATTTTTAAAAGAATCGGCATTATAAATAATAGTATCTCCTTTGACAGAAACAGGCATTTCTCTTACCACCTCAACAGTTGCCAATTCTGTAGCATCGCTAGTTAACGTAATATTTTTGTTTATGTTTTCAGTTCCAGTAGTAATAGTAATGTTCTTAGTTTTTAATCCTAAGAAAGTAAACCTAACATTATATGTAGAATTTGGATTTAAGAAAAGTTGGAACTTTCCTTTATCATTAGTAATTGAATACGAATCAACAGCTTTTGTTTGCTGATTCACAGCCATAACATTTGCCATTTCGAGCGCAATTCCAGTAGTATCTTTTACAATTCCATCAAATTTTACATTCTGAGCAAATGAAAATGTTGTAACGAATAATAGTAATAAGGTAATGTTTTTCATGTTTCAAAAAAAGGAACCTCCTAAGAGATTCCTTATTATTATTTTATAATTTAAAAATTAACCGCCGATTCTTATTTGCATACCACCATTAGCACCTCTTCCTTGATTCATTTCTCTGAATTCTTCCATTTTTTTGGTAACAATTTCGTCATATTCTTTTTGAGTAACTACTTTTCCTTTAGATGGCGCTTTAATTTCCTTTTTGTCCTTAACATTCATTACTACTTTTGAACAAAGAATTGTTGTTTTACCAGCATTTACTTCTAAAATAAGACCTGGTAATCCTTGATAATTCTCAGGACCTGTACTCACTGGAATTTCAGGAGTATACCAAGCTACAACCTCAATTTCTTTAGGCAATTCGCCTTCTTTCATTATATCTGTAGTTGGTTTTTTCTCTTTGTTTTCTTCAGACTTTCTCATTCTAAAATTTCTAAAATCAGATTTAGTAGCCTTTTGAGTAGTAGTTGCTTTGAAACATAAATAATCTCCAATTTGCTTCGTTTCCTGACTCAACTTCCACTTCAAGTTTGGTAATGTGTCCTGAATTAAAAACTCTTTACCCATCATTTCTTTATCGATAGCAAAAGTTTTTTCCTTAATGTTTTTATAATGAGTACCTCCACCTCCCATCATAGAGCCCATCATGCGAAATCCGCCTCCTTGAGTTCCTGGAGCTTCTAGTTTTTCTTCTTCTTTATATATTGAAGCTGATTTATCGAAGTTAAGGAAGAATGTTTTTTCGAAAACACTTTTCATTCTTTCCTCTATCATTTTCTTCATCTCAGGAGTTATGTCTTTATTCTCCTCCATTCTGCTTTTAAAATCGGCAGTACTGGTTTTAGATTCATAAACAGCCATTCCTTGAAAATCTTGTGCAAAAGTAAAAGCTGAAATTAATATGGTTGATACTGTGAAAATTATTTTTTTCATGATTAATGATTTAATACAACAAATATGACGAATGAATTCGTTTTTTGTTACTAAAGGTTTGTTAAATAACCAATAGGACTCTAAAAATCATTAAAGGTTTAACCTAAACTATTTTGTGAAATTTGTAGACTCTATTTCTCTAAGTTTTTTTTGAACAATTAAATCGTAGTCAGTTTTACTAATTTGTTGTCCTTTAGGAACTTCAATTTTGTTTTTATCTTTGGGATTCATTATAACTTTGGAACACAAAAAATTCTTCTCACTTGTATTAAGCTCTAAAATTAAGCCAGGAAGCCCCCAGAATTCTTCAGGACCGTTATTTACAGGAATTTCAGATGAATACCAAGCTGTTATTTCTTTTGGCTGCGGCTCCTTGATAGTAAGAAATGAAGTATTTCTTTTTTGTGCATCAGCCTTTTCCTGTTCGTATTCTTCTTTCTCTTCCTTACTTACCGGTATAATTGCTGTAGCTTTGTGGCAAGTATATTCACCTATTTGTTTTGTTTCTGCTAACAATTTCCAATTGTATTTTTGCAGTGTATCTTTTACGACAAATATTTTAGTCATTAAATCTTTTTGGGTATTTATGATTTTATCTTTTACACTTTTATGTAAAGAGATTGTTATACCATAAGGCGACCAAGAACCTCCATTTTCATTAGTGTTGTTTAAATCTACTTTTTCCTCTTCCTTGTATAGTGATGCATTTCTATCAAAAGATAAGGTAAATGTTTTAGTTGCTTCTTTTTTAAAACGCTCCTCAATAAATGCTTTCATTTTTGGATCCATTTTTGGATCATTCTGAAAATGAGCAAAGCTATCTTTATAACTCGTCATTACTTGATAAGTAGCCTGTCCTGATCCATTTTGAGAAAAAGCAGAAATAAGAGTTAACAACAACATAGTTGCAATAAATATTTTTTTCATATTATTTTTCGAATTTTACTTTTATATCGATTGCCATTGACTCATAAAACCGAATTTTTGTTCTACCATTTATTCCTGTTTTTTTAAACTCATCCTTAAAGTTAGGCCTATTGTACCTTACCCAACTCTCTACTTTCCTTATACTTGTCTTTTTTATAAATTTAATACCTGGTGCTATCGAAGCAAAGGTAGTTTTGGGATTTTTGTAATTTGAATTATAGACTTCAACTCCAACACAAACACCATCAAGTGGAAAATCAATATTATACTTTTCTAAATTAACTTCATAAATTTGAGTTTTATTGCCTGGCGATACAATTATAGATTCAGTATTAATTAGCTTTCCTGGTTTATCATTAATTCTATCATACTCATAAAAACTGATTTTAAAATCACTTATATAATCAAGTTTCCATTCTTTAATATCTGGATTATATTTTGCCGCTTTACTTAACGGAAACGAAATCGAAGTAATTTTACCGGCGTGACCACCAACATTTTCAATATAATTAACATGTTCTGTTCCAAACTGAAAACCAAAATATTCTTCTTTTTCATTATTCTTTTTGGCTGTAATTTTTATTGGGGCTGCATATTTTTTATTCTTTATTGCGACTTCATCTAGGGAATACGTTTCTGGGTATAGATAAATTGTATCGATTGATTCTTCTTTTCCGTCAAACAATATCTTAACTGTTTTATAGCCAACAAACGAAATTTTTAAGCTATCATGTTTTTTACCAGCAATTATAAATTCTCCATTAGACTTCGAAAAACAAGATTTTGAATTATTTACATTAAGAATAGTAACCAATTCTAGAGGTCTCTCATTTGTTGCATCTAATACGATACCTAAATGCTTTTGTGAAAATCCAACAAAACAAGAAAGTAATTGAATTAAAAAAAATAAAAATAGTCTCATTAAGTTAAAATAAAGCATAAGCCATTAGCTTATGCTTATTAAAAAAATTATCCTGGATTATATAATCCCATATCCAAATACTTGTTCCCATCCCAAACGTACAAATGACCATTTTGAATATAATTATGAACTCCATTTGGTGGGTTTTTAGCTAATGCTATTGCTGATGAAAACATAAATGTAACCATCAATACAAAAAAACTAATTTTTTTCATTTTAAAAAATCAATATAAAATAATCCTACTCTTTCGATTTTCGGCTTACTCGATAAAATAATATAAATGGCCATTTTACATTCTACGTAACAAATCAAAAAAAAAAAAAAACGAAAAACAAAGAAAAATCTTACTTTTTGAAATAATTAACTTTCATAACTTAGCTATTATGAAAAATTTAGCATTTACTTTATTATTATTCAGTGTTTTTGCACATGCTCAGTACACCAATTCTGTGGCTTCGCAAATGAACAAACAATTTATTCAAGCAGACAAATATATTGGTGAAGACTCTATGGGTTTTCAATATTTTATAAAAAACAACGTTTTGTTTAAAAAGAAAAATACTGATTTTTTACAATATAAAAATCCATCTTTAGGAAAAATAAGTAAAGTAGATATACAAAATCCACTGAGAGTAATTTTATTTTACGAAGGGTTTAATACTGTTATCGCTCTGGACAGTCAATTAAATGAAGTTCAAAAGGTAAACTTTTCTGAAAACACAAATAATATAGTTGCAACTGCTGTTGGTAGTGCATCTCAAAATAATCTGTGGGTTTTTAATTCGGTATCACAACAACTTGGTTTATTCAACTATTTAAAGAACACTTATCAAACAATAGGCCTTGTTTTTGAAAAAGGTATTAAGAACTATACTTCTGACTTCAATTATTTCTACTGGATCGACCAAGACAATAATTTTTATAGTTGTGACATCTTTGGAAAGAAAAAAATAATAAAAACACTTCCTACTTATGAATCGGTTTTTATTGTGGATGAGAAATTAGTTTTGTTAAAAAACAAAGAAAAACTCGTTATTTATGATTTAGAAAAAGATAAAATTATTCCTGTTGACAATATTGAAAAAAGCTTTAAAAGTTTTGAGTACAAAAACCAAAATTTAGCTATTTTTACCACCGAAGGAATTACAAATTATAAAATTAATTTACCGTAATGCACATAGCGATAGCAGGAAATATTGGAGCTGGAAAAACAACACTTACCAGACTTTTATCGAAACATTTTAAATGGGAACCACACTTTGAGGATGTAGATGAGAATCCGTACTTAGATGATTTTTACCACACAATGGATCGTTGGAGTTTTAATCTTCAAATTTATTTCTTGAATAGTCGTTTTCGTCAAATTTTAAAAATTCGCGAAAGCGGTAAAAAGATAATTCAAGACAGAACCATTTATGAAGATGCACATATTTTTGCACCTAACCTTCATGCTATGGGATTAATGAGTAATCGTGATTTTGAAAATTATGCTTCATTATTCGAATTGATGGAAAATCTTGTAGGGCCTCCTGATTTATTGATTTATTTAAGAAGTTCTATTCCTAACTTAGTAGGCCAAATTCACAAACGTGGTCGCGAATATGAAAACACAATTTCAATAGAATATTTGAGCCGTTTAAATGAAAGGTATGAAGCTTGGATTCAAACATATAATAAAGGAAAACTTTTAATTATTGATGTAGACAATATAAATTTTGTTGACAAACCTGAAGATTTAGGAACTATTATCAACAGAATTGACGCCGAAATAAACGGATTATTCTAAAATAAAAAAAGGCTCCCTTGGGAGCCTTTTTTTATTTTTCCGCTTCTGCAGCACAACAAGCCATTTTACATCCATCAACATTTTTAAACTTTCCTCCTTCATCAAAATGTGCCATACACATTTCTTTTTCTTCAGCAGAGCAGCCCATTTCGTCACACATTTTAGCGCATTCATCTTTTGTCATTGTGGTTAACTTAGCCATGTCACATTTTGTTGAATGTTTCATTTCACATTTCTCAGTTTTAGCACAACAAGAACCTTTCATTTCAGCTCCTTCTGAATGACCACTTCCTAAAATTGGTGCCATAACCAAACCAATTAAACACGTTAATTTGATTAAAATATTCATTGATGGCCCTGATGTATCTTTGAATGGATCTCCAACAGTATCTCCCGTTACAGCAGCTTTGTGAGCATCTGATCCTTTGTATGTCATTTCGCCATTAATCATAACACCAGCTTCGAATGATTTTTTAGCGTTATCCCAAGCACCACCAGCATTGTTTTGGAACACTGCCCAAAGTACACCTGAAACAGTAACCCCTGCCATATAACCACCTAACATTTCAGCGATTAATTGGTTGTTACTTCCGTAAACTAATTTACCTAATAATACAATTGCGATTGGAAAACCGATTGTTAAGATTCCTGGTAACATCATTTCGCGTAAAGCTGCTTTTGTAGAAATCTCAACACATTTTCCGTATTCTGGTTTACCAGTCCCTTCCATGATTCCCGGAATTTCTTTAAACTGACGACGTACTTCGTACACCATATCCATTGCTGCTTTTCCAACAGAATTCATCGCTAAAGCCGAGAAAACAACTGGAATCATTCCACCAATAAATAACATAGCTAATACTGGTGCTTTAAAAATATTAATTCCGTTAATTCCTGTAAACGTAACATATGCCGCAAATAAAGCTAGTGAAGTTAACGCTGCCGAAGCAATTGCGAAACCTTTACCAGTTGCAGCTGTTGTATTTCCTACAGAATCTAAAATATCTGTACGTGTGCGAACTTCTTTAGGTAATTCGCTCATTTCAGCGATGCCACCAGCGTTATCAGAAATTGGTCCGAAGGCATCAATAGCTAATTGCATTGCTGTAGTTGCCATCATCGCAGAAGCCGCTAAGGCTACTCCGTAGAATCCCGCTAAAGCATAAGTTGACCAAATAGCACCTCCAAATAACAATACCGTAGGGAAAGTAGAAATCATACCCGTTGCTAAACCAGCTATAACATTAGTTCCAGCACCCGTTGACGATTTTTGAACAATTGCCAATACTGGTTTTGTACCTAATCCTGTATAATATTCTGTTACAGATGAAATTGCACCACCTACAAACAATCCAATCAAAGTAGCATAAAATACTCTCATTGAAGATATTTGTTGTGCTCCTTCACCAAAGAACTCCATTGTCATTACTTCAGGCAACATTTTTTGTACCAAGAAAAAGCAAGAAACTGCTGTTAAAACAATTGAAACCCAGTTACCAATATTTAATGCTTTTTGAACTTGAGCTTCTTTCGCATTATCATCAGATATTTTTACTAGCATAGTTCCAATGATAGAGAATAGAATTCCGAAACCAGCAATTGCCATTGGCAATAAAATTGGGCCAATACCACCGAAAGCATCTTCAATTTTACCCCCCATATCTTTGATAACATAATTACCTAAAACCATAGCTGCTAAAACTGTTGCCACATACGAACCGAATAAATCGGCTCCCATTCCAGCGACGTCTCCTACGTTATCACCAACGTTATCTGCAATTGTAGCAGGATTACGAGGATCGTCTTCTGGGATACCTGCTTCTACTTTACCAACTAAATCGGCACCAACATCGGCAGCTTTGGTATAAATACCACCTCCTACACGAGCAAACAATGCAATTGATTCAGCACCAAGTGAAAATCCAGCCAAAGTCTCTAAAACTACAGTCATTCCATCAACATCTGTCCAAACTCCACCCATAAAGGTGTGATAGAAAAATATAAAGAATCCTGTTAATCCTAAAACTGCTAATCCAGCAACACCTAATCCCATTACCGTTCCTCCTCCAAATGAAACTTTTAAAGCTTGAGGTAAACTGCTACGAGCTGCTTGTGTTGTACGAACATTAGTTTTAGTTGCTATTTTCATACCCATATTTCCAGCTAAAGCTGAAAAAATAGCACCGAAAATAAAGGCAATAACTATTAATAAATGTGTTTTTACTCCTGGAAGAAAAGTAATTCCTGCTAAAGCAATACTTGCTATAATCACAAAAATTGTTAGAAGCCTATATTCAGCTTTTAAGAACGCTAAAGCTCCTTCGTAGATGTGTTCTGAAATTTCTTTCATTTTACCGTCTCCGGCATCTTGCTTAAGCACCCAAGCTCTTTTCGCAACCATAAAGGCCAAGCCAATTAATGCCATTACTATTGGCACATAAATCATTAATTCCATAATTAGTTGGTTAGTTAAATTTTAATTTTAGTTAATTCAATAACCAATATAAACAAAAAAGCAACATTTTAATAAAAATGTTGCTTTTTTAATACACTATCTTATGAACAATTAACGAATGCTAAATAATCCTTCTGGTTTATTTTCGATTGCGTTAAAACGATCAATACATTCTTTTAAAATTCTTTGCGCCTCATTTACATCTCCCCAACCTTCAACATCAACAGTTTTGTTTTCTAAGTCTTTATATACTTGGAAAAAGTGCTCAATTTCTTTTAAAAGGTGTGGATTAATATCTCCTAAATCATTTAATTTATTCCAAATTGGATCTGAAACTGGAACGCAGATTACTTTTTCATCTGGACCTTTGTCATCTGCCATGTGGAAAACTCCAATTGGTTTTACTTCGATAACACAACCAGGGAAAGTTGGTTTAGTTACTAACACCAAAACGTCTAACGGATCTCCGTCTAATGCTAATGTTTCCGGAATAAAACCATAATCAGCTGGGTACATCATTGAAGAGAATAACATACGATCGAAACGCATTCTCTTTAAGTCAAAATCATATTCATATTTGTTACGACTTCCACGAGGAATTTCAACTAAAACGTCGAAAGTTTTTACTTTATCTGCAGTCATTTTGCTTTCCTTTTTATTTTTTGAGGGTGCAAAGGTACGGCAAAAAGTTAGAAGTAAGCAATTAGAAATTAGAAGTTTTTCGAAAAAATTACTTTTTCTTAATACTGATAGGTAATTTTTCGACCTCGTTTTTGAAGATAATGATGCCAAAGTAAAAATGAAGCAAATGTTCTATGAGGAGACCACTTTTTCGCATACAATTCCATAGCATCCTTTTCATGGATATCTAAAAGTTCTTTCATAGTATTAACGATAGCAACATCACCAATAGGTAAAACATCTTCTTTTTTTAAAGAAAACATTAAATACACGTCAATAGTCCAATTTCCGATTCCTTTTAATTTGATAAGCTCAGCTCGAACCTCGTCAGCAGATTTTAAAGAAAGTGATTGTAAATCAATTTTATTTTGCAAAACTGCATCTGCAAGATGGTTGATATATTTTGCTTTTTGACGACTTACTCCCAAGGTTCTAAATTGCTCTTCAGTAATATGGATTAAATTCTCAGGAATAATATCTCCAACCACATCTCGCATTCTTAAAAAAGTAGCTTTTGCAGAATCTATTGAAACTTGCTGCTCGAGAATAAGTAAAACCAATGTTTCAAAACCTTCTGGACGTGACGGAATAATTTCTGGCAAACCATACTGATTTATGATTTGTTCAAAAATTTTGTCTTTTTGGATCAAATATTGAATTGCTTCTTTCATTGTTCAAAATTAGCCCCGATAGTAGCGGCATCCTTTTTTGTGGTCATTTCGACTACGCTCAATGACCACAAAAAAGATACAGCGAATAGCGGGAAAAAGCTCCTAGAAATAAAAACCAAATGATCCTTTTATACCAAATTTATTAGCATCGGGAAGGTTGAGATAACTTCCTCGCCAACAAAAATCTAATCTAAAACATTTGAAGATATTACCCACACCTGCATTGTATTCCCAATACCCATCAACTGGTGCTCTATAAGTTATATTTGAAGCATTCATCGCCTTGTTTTCGTCTGAAACACTACCATAAACGGCTTTTACCCCAACAATTTCTCGCCAATTTAATTTTTTAAGGAAAGGGATTCTAGAGAAGAATCTTCCATTAAAATGATGTTCTAGATGTAATGATGTATACTGATCTGTGATAAATTCATAGTAGTTCATCAAATTATAAGTATTATCTATTACGAAATACGACTGGTTACCTGGCACAACAGCCATCAATCCTAGTGGTACGGTTCCAAAAGTTTTTCCTACTTCGAAAGTTGTAAACAATCTTCCCATACCAGCCAAGAATATTGGTTGACGATAGTATAACTGTAGTTTTTGATAATCAAAATCACTTCCAAAAATTCCTTTTACCCCTTGACTAAAATTAACATAAACACGAGCATGATTGTTGTCGACTAAAAGTCTTTCTACCCCGTAGCCTACTGTTTTTCTTCCTGGTGTATAATCAACTCCCAATGTAAGTTCATATTGTTGCAGTGCTGATTTTACAACTCCGTCTTGAAAATAGCTTAAGCTAAAGGTTGGCGAAGCCGATTCAAGTGTACGATAAGAAACTCCTGCCTGAATGACAAAGTTTTTTAATGGCTCCATTTCCGCCTGAAAAGTTGTCAAATTAACATTGGTTAACTTACTATTGTCTCCACTTGCAAAGAATGAAGATGAGGCAAAACTTCGACCAAGTACATCATTTGAAGTTGTTAAACTCACCCCTATTTGTTCTACATCGCGACGGTTTCCAAGAGTAAGTATAATTCTGTTCTTTTTATCGACCATAACTTTTCCTGAAACTCCGTATTTAAATTTGTTGTCTTTAAATCCATAAGCTGTATAGGCTTGAAGTCTCCATAAATCGTTTGATCCAAAATAGGTTCGTCCTCCAAAACGTAAACGTTGCCCTTCAACATCATTGTAACCAAAAATGGAGAAAATTGGCCCATAATCAATAAATCCTTTCTGTATGTATCCGCTAGCAAGTATAGTTGTTAAATTATATAGTTGCTTGAATTTTTTTACAGTTTTAAGCGTGTCCAACATTTTATAAACTCCAAGCTCATCTTTACTTAGGTTTTCCATTCGGTTTTCGTCCCAATATGCCTCGGTTTTATTATAGATATTAGGATCAAAATCATTAATGCTTTCTCTGTAAAACTTATCTTCTTTAGGCTCATTAAACTTATGATCATTGAAAATGGTTGTGCGCTTACCATAAACCCCTTTTGAAGATTCTTTTTTATTAAGAGCAAAATCAGACATCATATAATCACGTTTTAACAGAAAAACAGAATCATTTAAAACATCAAACTCTTGCTCAATATATATATCTTTTACCCAGTTAATATTAGCACTTTTTGAAGCTGCCATATTAATTTTTTTGATAGCAAATGTTGAATCATTTACCCAAAAATCCCCTTTAAACGTCAACTCATTTTTACGTCTTGGATAATACACAATATTATAACACCATTTTTTATCAATGTATGCACTATCTGCCAAAACATAATTATAAGTATTAATTCCTGTTCTAGACAGAGGACTCACGAAATTTTTATCAAAGAAATTTAGGTAGTTGTTATAGATATCATAATCAGAATACAAATCTTTAATAAATGTATCAACCCCATTTCCATTACCTAATCCTGAATTTTTATTCGCCTTTAGTATTTCTTTCTTTTTACCATTTGTATTATCACCATAGACATCGTACAAAGATTCGTTAATGAAAATTGGCAAGTATGTTTTTCCAGTAATTCTTGAAGTGTCTACTTGATCAAAAATAAACTCCATTCCTTTGAACAATCTATTTTTCATAAAAGCCGAATCAATAGAATTCATGTCAAACTCTACTTTTTCATACTTTTTCATGGCATATTGATTGAACATATATAACCCGTTTTTACGCTTTTTCTCCCAAATTTTTCTCAGAATATCAAGTGCTGGATTATTTTTCTTCGAAGTTTTCCCGGCATAAATTTTTACTTCTTCAAGTAAATTAGCTCCACCAAAAACTATTTTCATGTTATAGTTTACAGCTTTGGTAAGTTTTACCTCTGTAGTTTGAAACCCTACATAAGAAACCACCAAAACTGAATGATTATTATCAGACTGAATATAGAATTTACCATTCTCGTCTGTAGTAACACACTCTCGAGTACCTTTAAAACAAACATTTGCATAAGGAACAGTCCCTCCTAAATCATCATAGACCAAACCGCTAACCTTTGTTTGTGAAAATGATAAAGTCACAAAAAACAAACTTATTAAGGCAAAAAAATGTTTCATAAAAAATTATTTGGCATTTAAAATGGAGCAATTTTTATTCCACAAACAACAAAACTGTCATGAAAAAAAAACTTCATCAAAAAAGATGAAGTTTCAAATATACTTAATTATAGAATTTAAAAATAATTAGTAAGTATCAATTACTTATACATTACTTTTTTAACTGCTTTAATTACATCCTGAGCGTTTGGCAACCATTCTTTCAACAATGTTGGAGAATAAGGCGCAGGCGCATCTGCAGTTGTGATTCTTTGAATTGGCGCATCTAAATAATCAAATGCTCTTTCCTGAACCATATATGTAATTTCTGAAGCAACTGAAGCAAACGGCCAAGCTTCTTCAAGAACTACTAATCTATTTGTTTTTTTAACCGAATTAATAATACAGTCATAATCCATAGGACGAACAGTTCTCAAGTCGATTACCTCACAAGAAATTCCTTCTTTTGCTAATTCTTCAGCAGCAGTCAAAGCTTCTTTAATGATTTTACCAAAAGAAACGATAGTAACATCTTTACCTTCTCTTTTAATATCAGCAACACCAAGTGAAATTATATATTCTCCATCAGGCACTTCACCTTTATCACCATACATTTGCTCAGATTCCATGAAGATAACTGGATCATTATCACGAATAGCCGCTTTCAATAAACCTTTAGCATCATAAGGAGTTGAAGGAACAACTACTTTCAATCCAGGAGTATTTGCAAACCAGTTCTCGAATGCTTGTGAGTGCGTAGCACCTAACTGTCCTGCAGAAGCTGTTGGACCACGAAATACCATTGGCATTGGGAATTGTCCAGCAGACATTTGACGCATTTTTGCAGCGTTATTTATAATTTGGTCAATACCAACTAACGAGAAGTTGAAAGTCATAAATTCAACAATAGGACGACATCCATTCATAGCTGAACCAACCGCAATTCCAGCAAAACCTAACTCTGCAATTGGAGTATCGATAACACGTTTTGGTCCAAATTCATCTAACATTCCTTTAGAAGCTTTATAAGCTCCGTTGTATTCTGCTACTTCTTCACCCATTAAATATACCGATTCGTCACGACGCATTTCTTCGCTCATCGCTTCACAAACCGCTTCTCTAAACTGTATAGTTCTCATATTATATATGTATCTCTGTAAAATTGAAACGCAAAAATAAAAATTTTAAATCATTTAAAGCATTTTTAAATCAACTAACTCGATTAAAATCGAATATAATTTTCGAAAACGAAATAGTTTTTGAAAAAAATATTATGCACGCATACTATAATTCGGTTTTTTTACCTAAATTTGTGATTCAATTTTGTAAAAACCAATTTATTAGACAATGAAAATATTAGTTTGCATCAGCCATGTGCCTGATACTACTTCAAAAATTAATTTTACCAATGGTGATTCTGAATTTGACACCAATGGAGTACAATATGTAATTAATCCTAATGATGAGTTTGGACTAACTAGAGCAATTTGGTTTCAAGAACAACAAGGTGCAAACGTAACCGTTGTAAATGTAGGAGGACCTGACACTGAACCAACATTAAGAAAAGCATTAGCAATTGGAGCAAACGAAGCAATTCGTGTGAATGCAAATCCAACTGATGGTTTATTTGTAGCTAAGCAACTAGCAGAAGTTATTAAAACTGGTGGTTACGATTTAGTAATTGCTGGAAAAGAGTCATTAGACTATAACGGAGGAATGGTTCCAGGAATGATTGCTGGTATTTTAGGATCAAACTTTGTGAACTCTTGCATCGATTTAAAAGTAGAAGGAAACAATGCAACTGCTGTTCGTGAAATTGACGGTGGTAAAGAAACTGTTTCTACAACTTTACCATTAATTGTTGGTGGTCAAAAAGGATTGGTTGAAGAAAAAGATTTACGCATCCCTAATATGCGTGGCATCATGACAGCTAGAACAAAAGCTTTACAAGTTTTAGAACCAGTTGGCGCAGATGTTGCTACAAAAGCAGTTAAGTTTGAAAAACCAGCTCCAAAATCAGCAGTAAAACTAGTAAGTCCTGATAATTTAGATGAATTAATCAACTTATTACACAACGAAGCTAAGGTTATCTAATTTTAAATTTTAAATGATTTAGACATTTAAAATTCAACATTCAAAACAATAGAAATTATGTCAATTTTAATATACGCAGAATCAGCTGAAGGAAAATTCAAAAAAGTAGCTTTTGAATTAGCTTCTTACGCAAAAAAAATAGCCGAATCTACAGGCACAACAGTTACCGCTTTAACAATCAATGCTGGTGATGTTTCAGAATTAGGAAAATACGGAGTAGACAAGGTATTAAAAATAACTAACGATAAATTAGCAAACTTCACCGCTAAAGCTTATGCAGATGCAATTAAACAAGCAGCTGAAAAAGAAAGTGCTAAAATCGTTATTTTATCATCTACCACAGATAGCTTATATACTGCACCACTTGTTGCTGTTAACTTAAATGCAGGTTATGCTTCAAACGTAGTGGCCTTACCATTAAGCACATCTCCTTTCCAAGTAAAAAGAAATGCTTTTTCTAACAAAGCATTCAACATTACTGAAATCACTACAGATATTAAAGTGTTATCTATTGGAAAAAACAGTTTTGGATTAGTAGAATCTAATGGAGCAGCTGCTGCTGAAGATTTTGCTCCATCAATTTCTGATGCAGATTTTGGCGTAAAAGTACAATCAGTAGAAAAAGGTTCAGGAAAAGTTACAATCGCGGATGCAGACGTAGTAGTTTCTGGAGGACGTGGATTAAAAGGTCCAGAAAACTGGGGAATGATCGAAGAATTAGCAGCAGTTTTAGGCGCTGCAACGGCTTGTTCTAAACCAGTATCTGACTTAGGATGGAGACCTCACAGCGAGCACGTAGGACAAACGGGAAAGCCAGTTGCAACTAATTTATATATTGCCATTGGTATCTCTGGAGCGATTCAGCATATTGCCGGAGTTAACTCTTCTAAAGTAAAAGTAGCCATCAATTCTGACCCAGAAGCTCCTTTCTTTAAAGTAGCTGATTATGGTGTTGTTGGTGATGCTTTTCAAGTAGTACCAGCTTTAATCGAAAAATTAAAAGCTTTTAAAGCTCAAAATTCATAATCATAGTATTGAAAACTATGTTGAAAAGAGTCACATTCTGTGGCTCTTTTTTATTTTTAAGAAGCGAAAGTTTTTTGTTACTTTGCATAGAATGTTCCTGCTATTCGTTACAATCTTTTTGTTTAGACAAATAAACAAAAAGTATTTTTACTATTATCAGGGCTATATGATAAACGATATTGCATTTTTGCAGTCTAAAAAACACAATCAAAACCTCAATGAGTTTAGTAAAATTATCCATCAAAGGCATATCATACAGTCAAACACAAAATGGCGCTTATGCATTAATTTTAAACGAGGTTGATGGTGACAGAAAATTACCAATTGTTATTGGCGCATTCGAAGCACAATCAATCGCGATCGCTTTAGAAAAAGAAATTAAACCTCCTCGCCCATTAACACATGATTTGTTCAAAAATTTTGCTGAGCGATTTGACATAGTCATCAAACAAGTGATTATCCACAAATTGGTTGATGGTGTTTTTTATTCAAGCATGATTTGTGAGCGCGATAAAATTGAAGAAATTATAGATGCAAGAACATCAGATGCTATTGCATTAGCACTTCGTTTCAACGCGCCTATTTTTACTTACAAAAATATTTTAGACAAAGCAGGCATTTACCTTAAAGTAAATCCTGAAACCGAAAATCTAGAAAATCTAGACGATATTCTTTCAACACCAGAAACTTTTGGACTTGAAGACAGTGACGAACCTAAAAGTTCTTACTCAACTTATAGCTTGTCTGAATTACACGAAATGCTCGAACAAGCCGTTCAGGATGAAGATTATGAAAAAGCAGCAAAAATAAGAGACGAAATTTCGAAAAGAGAATCATAATGAAGCAGTATTTAGATTTAGTTAAGCACGTTTTAGAAAACGGTAATCAAAAAGGAGACAGAACAGGAACGGGAACCAAAAGTGTTTTTGGTTATCAAATGCGTTTTGATTTAAGTGAAGGTTTCCCCATGGTAACCACAAAAAAACTGCATCTTAAATCTATTATTCATGAGTTGTTATGGTTCTTGAAAGGAGAAACCAATATTGCTTATTTAAAAGAAAATGGCGTACGCATTTGGGATGATTGGGCAGATGAAAATGGAGATTTAGGACCTGTTTACGGCCATCAATGGCGCAACTGGAACAGTGAAGAAATAGATCAAATCGCAGAATTGATTGAAACACTAAAAACAAATCCAAATAGTCGCAGAATGTTAGTTTCGGCTTGGAATCCTTCAGTTTTACCAGATACTTCTAAATCATTTGCGGAGAACGTTTCAAACGGGAAAGCTGCTTTACCTCCTTGTCATGCTTTTTTTCAGTTTTATGTAGCTGATGGAAAATTATCTTGTCAATTATACCAACGTAGTGCTGATATCTTTTTAGGAGTTCCATTCAACATTGCGTCATATGCATTATTCACACTAATGATCGCACAAGTTTGTGATTTACAACCAGGAGAATTCATTCATACTTTTGGCGATGCTCATATCTACAACAATCATTTTGAACAATTAGAATTACAACTAAGCCGTGAACCAAGACCATTACCTAAAATGATTTTGAACCCTGAAGTGAAAAACATCTTCGAATTTACCTTTGAAGATTTCACCTTAGTTGATTACGATCCGCATCCACATATTAAAGGAATTGTAGCGGTTTAATTCGAAATAAAAATATAATGAAAAAATTACTCATATTGGCATTTATCTTTGCCACATCACACTTCTTTGCTCAAGAAGAATATGTAGAACATCCAAAATCACCTGCGATTAAAGAAAATGACAGTATAATCATTTTAAGCAGGATTTCAAAAGAAGGCAGTCTAATTTCTGAAACTACCATAAATAAAAAAAAACTAAAAGGATTCAGAACAACCTATTATAAGAATAAAAACAAACACTTTACCGAAGAATTTACTATCTCCAACTTAGCTTCAAAAAAAATACTTAATCTTAAGATTATTAGTGCTTGGGATACAGATAATGTTCAGACAGTAATTGAGGGTAATGGTAATTATAACTATGAAAATAAATATTATAAAAACTCTGGTACTTATTTGAATGGTTTAAAAACTGGCATTTGGAAATATTCAACTGAAAATAACTGGTGCACTGAGCTATACGAAAACGGCAAACTTGTTAGCGGTAGTAGAAGAGATAAAGAAAATAAAGTTACGATTTACAAAGAAATTGAAACTCCTCCGTTATTTACAAAAGGAGAAGTTCATTTCAAAAACTATATAATTAAGAATATGATAAATTTAAATAGTAATGAAATGGTCTTGGTTGGAAACATGGATCTTGAATTTGTAGTAGACATTGACGGCAAAATAACTGATGTCAGAATACTAAAAAAATTAGACTCTATAACAACTGATCAAATCACGTCATTACTTAAAAAATATACTTTTATCAAACCAGGATATCAAAGAGGAATACCTGTAAGAGTAAAACATCATATGCCAGTATCTTTTGATATAAGATAATTTATTATATTTAATCCGTAAACTAAACCTTATGGATATAAATCAACACGAACTATACGAATATGCACGTTTGCGTTTAAAGCAAAAAAAACGCTTGTATTATCATTTTGTTCTTTTTGTTTTAGGAAGTATATTCTTTGTAATAGCAAACAAACTTCTTGGAGTTTTTCCTGAATCACATTGGTTTCTATGGGCAATTACTATTTGGAGTTTTATTTTTATACTACACTTCATACGTGTGTTTATAACCGATAGTTTTATGAACAAAAACTGGGAGCGAACACAAATAGACAAACTAATTGCAAAACAAGAACGCAAAATAGAGCAATTGCAAAAAGATTTAGATCAAAAAGAAGCATAATGATTACAGTAATAGCGGCAGCTGGTGAAAATAATGAACTTGGCAAAAACAATGATTTACTTTGGCATTTACCCGATGACTTTAAAAGATTTAAATCACACACAACAGGTCATTACATAATAATGGGACGAAAAACATTTGAATCGTTCCCAAAACCTCTTCCCAACAGAACACATATAATCATTACTCGTAGTAAAGATTACAAAGCTCCTGAAGGATGCATAGCTGTAAACAATCTAGAGAAAGCAATTGAAGTATGTCCTAAAAATGAAACTATTTTCATCATAGGTGGAGGAGAAATTTACAAGCAAAGTATCTCTATTGCAGATTGTATTGAACTTACGCGTGTACATGAAAATTTTGACGCAGATACTTTTTTCCCAGAAATAAATTCTTCAGAATGGAAATTATTGTCTTCAGAGTTTCACGACAAAGATGAAAAGCACAAACATACCTTCTCTTTTGAAACGTATCAAAAAATAAAAAAATAGCAAAAAAAAAACACTTCATTACGAAGTGTTTTTCTCTAATACTGTCGTTTAGGTGTAATAGCAATCTAATTTTGTTTTCTACTGTTCAACCAAACCTATAATGGCCAATAAAAAACGGATATTAGAATCTCTAACGCCGCATTACCAAATACCACTAAAGTAACGCAACAAAACTAAAATTTCCAAAAACAAATTTAACCCAAAGAACGTTTGTGACACTTTTAAAAAAACGATACTAATAATCGCTTTCGATTGCGTTTATAAAACAATCGTGTCAATTATTTTACCTTAAATACACCACTAAGTAATAAAACTCATTTTCGACGTAATTAGAAGATAAATTTAACACTTTATTTTAATTGCCACAATACCAAACACTTAGTATTTTAAAAAATACCCGTTTTCAGTTAGAAAAAACGATAAACATAATATAAACATCGACCAGATACCTGTTTTTCAGGGTTTCAAAATTAAATTCTATATTTGCTGAAATTATTTTTATGTCAATTAGCACAAAACCATACAAAAATTCCGGCTTAGGAAAGAAAGAACAGGTAGCAAAAATGTTTGATAATATATCAGACAATTACGACAATCTGAATCGAGTAATTTCATTTGGAGTTGATGTAAAGTGGCGTAAAAAGATTTTAAAAATGGTTTCGGCTAAAAACCCTTCTACTATATTAGATATAGCTACAGGAACTGGAGATTTAGCAATCTTATTATCAAACACAACTGCCCAAAAAATAGTTGGCCTAGATATTTCAGCAGGAATGCTTGAAGTAGGAAAACAAAAAATTGATCAAAAAAACCTATCTGATAGAATAGAAATGGTTTTAGGCGATTCTGAGAAAATTCCTTTTGAAGACAATTCATTTGATGCCATAACAGTAGCTTTTGGAATTAGAAACTTTGAAAATCTTGAATTAGGCTTATCTGAAATAGTAAGAGTATTAAAGCCAAATGGTATATTTGTTATTTTAGAAACTTCTGTCCCTGAAAAATTCCCTTTCAAACAAGGCTATAGCTTTTACACAAAATACATACTTCCACTTATTGGAAAAATGTTCTCAAAAGACAAAGTTGCATACAAATATTTATCTGATTCTGCATCAATTTTCCCATATGGCAAAGCCTTAAACAATATTTTAGAAAAAATTGGGTTTATAGATGTAAAACACCTTCCGCAAACATTTGGTGTGGCAACCATTTATAGTGCAACAAAAAAATAACAAAATGAGCAAAAGACTCTTCATCCTAGTTTTTTTAATCGCCTCGACAATAACTAATGCACAGGTATTTAGCAAAAGTATGTTTGCCAGAAAACCTATTATAAACCTTGAAAACTTTGACAAACAACGTATTCATTTTGGTTTTTATTTAGGCTTTAATAACTACGATTTTAAAATTGACAAAAAATACGACGACAAAGACATTATAGTTGATAGTCAAATGGGATTTAACGTTGGTTTAATTTCAAATTTAAGATTGACTGAACATTTCGATTTACGTTTTGAACCAGGACTATATTATGGACAGAGAAATCTACATTTTCAAAACATATCAGATCCTGTTGACGCCTTAAGGGAAGTAAAATCAACTTATATCCATTTTCCTTTATTACTTAAGTTTTCAGCTAAGCGACTTGGAAATATTAAACCTTATTTAATAGGTGGTGTTTCAACTTCTTTAAACCTAACTAGTAATGCAGATTCACCAGATGACAACTCTGCAGATAGGTTTAGAATGCTTAAAAATACTAGCAACTATGAAATGGGTGTTGGTATCGATTTATATTTTGAATACTTCAAATTTTCTCCTTCGATAAGAGGTGTATTTGGAATGAAAAATGAGTTAATCCCTGATGCAGATCCTAACAGTCCTTGGACAGGAAATGTAGCTTCAATGTCAACTCGTGGAGTGTTTCTTAATTTTGCCTTCCACTAAGAGTTAAGTTCCTCGCTTAAATTCACTTAATACAATTGCAGTAGCTGTTGCAACATTTAAGCTTTCAGTTACTTGAAGATTACCAAATCTTGGAATAGAAATTTTGTGAGTTGCAATTTTTTCAATTTCAGATGAGATTCCATTAGCTTCATTTCCCAATACAATCACAGCACTTTGCTTGAGATTGTTCTTATAGATATTTTCGCCATCCATAAATGTCCCGTAAATTGGTAAGTTTAGTTCTTCTAGAGTCACTTTTAGATTAACATAACTTACATTCACTCTAGATATTGAGCCCATTGTAGCTTGCACTACTTTTGGATTATACAAATCGACTGTTTGTTCTGAGCATATTAACTGCTCAATTCCAAACCAATCGCAAAGTCGAATTATTGTACCAAGGTTTCCAGGATCTCTAATATCATCAAGGGCGACAATTAATCCTTCTTTGATTATCTTTTTATCCTTTGGAATTTTAAAAATTGCAAGACTATCATTTGAAGTAGTTAGCGCTGATATTTTTTTCAATTCAGAATCTGTAACTATGGTTTTCTTTTTCTCATCAACATCAAAAAAAATTGGTTTAGTCATAAAAATATGATCCAATTCAAAATTAGAATGTAATAACTCATCAATTACCTTTACTCCTTCAGCAATAAATAAACCGTGTTGTTTTCTATATTTTTTTTGAACTAAACTCGTTATAAGTTTTATTTGGTTTTTACTAACCATAAAAAAGTGTATTTTTGAAATAAATTTCTGATTCTTTGAATAATTTCTCTACAAAAATATCAATATTTATCATAATTGTGGCACTTATTTCGGCATGTAATGTTGTAAAAAAAGTCCCTACTAATAAATCTCTTTTAACTAAAAACAAGTTAGAGATTAATGGCAAAAATATAAATGATGAGAACTTAACATCATTAATTGTTCAACAACCCAACTCATCAATTTTAGGTTTTAAACTAAGATTACACTTATACAATTTAGCAAAAGAGAACACAGACTCACTTTTTAAAGCTAAATACATTAATAATCCTAAAAAATATTATCATCAGTCAAAATGGTTATCAAAAAAACAGGTCGATCGTTTAGGAAAATCATTTTGGTATTCAGGCATTCATACTTTTCTAAAAAAAACTGGAGAACCTCCAGTAGTATTAGACACTGCCAAAATAAAAAGATCTATCAAACAGCTAAAAGCTTACCATTTTAATGAAGGTTATTTTAATACTAAAACACAATATAAAGTAAATTACAAAAATCGCTTTAGTGAAGTAGATTATAAAGTAACTACAGGGGAACCTACATTTTTAGACACTGTTTCAAGAAATATAGAAACACCAGCTATTGATTCACTTTACCAACTCACACAAAGCAAGTCATTAATAAAGGCTGGTGAGCAATACAAAACTTTAAATTTTGATACTGAACGTGCCCGTTTAACATCATATTTTAAAAATCATGGTGTTTATTATTTTCAACAAGAAAACATTGATTTTGTAATTGACACAACAACTAAAAAAGCTCCTGTAAGAATTAATATTTATGATAGAGAAGTAAAAGAAGGTGATTCAATTAAAAAGAAACCTCATCAAATATACCGAATCAGTGAAGTAAACATTTACACTATCGAGAAAGAAGCTAAAAACCAAAAGACATTTGCTGATAGTGCAATAACCCGAAGATACAATATTTACAGTAACAGCAAACTTCGATACAGACCAAGAGCTATCACAAGTGCAGTATTTATTCAAAAAGACAGTTTATATAGTGAAGAAGCAAAATCATTAACCTTACGATCATTAAGTAATTTGAATATTTTTTACTATCCAAACATAGAGTATAAAGAAGATTCTATTGGTAAGTTAAAAGTGAACATCTTTTTAAAATCTAAAGACAAATTTAGCTTTAAAGCTAATGCAGATTTTACACATTCGAACATTCAGCAATTTGGGATCTCTGGTAGTACATCTGTATCAATGAGAAACATATTTAGAGGAGCAGAAATATTAGAAATAGGATTACGTGGTAATATTGGTTCATCAAAACAATTCTCAAATCCAGAGGATAGCTTTTTTAATGTAACAGAAATAGGTGCCGATTTACGTTTATCATTCCCAAGACTATTTCTTCCTTTTAAAACTACAAGAATTATCCCAAAAAGAATGTTTCCAACCAGCTATATAAGTGCTGGTTTTGCAAGACAACAAAACATAGGACTTGATAAAGAAAACTTCACCTCCATAATAAATTACAGTTGGACTCCTAAAAAGAATACAAATTTTAAATTTGATTTAATCAATGTACAATATGTAAAAAATGTTAATGTAGAAAATTACTTTAATGTTTATAACTCATCATACACCAGACTAAACGAATTAGCACATATTTATAACACAATACCTTTGTTCTACGATGAATTTGGAAATTTAACAAAAGAAGCTGGTGGTGCTGATGGATTTATGTACAGCGCATTAAACAATCAATTTCCAACACTAGACCCTCTTGGTTCCGATTATAGAACAATACAAGGAATTAAAGAAAGAAAAGATCGTCTTACCGAAAACAACTTAATTTTCGCATCAAACCTTTCTTATTACAGAGATTCAAAAACCGATTTCTTGGACAGACAATTTTATAGTTTTAGAGGTAAAGTAGAATCCGCAGGAAATTTTCTTTCACTATTATCAGGCGTGACCAAACAAAAGGAAAATCCAGATGGTACAAAAGAAATCTTTGGTCTGCAATATTCACAATACATAAAATCTGAATTTGAATTCATAAAACACTGGGACTTAAAAAATAACAAAATAATTGCGTTTAGAAGTTTTTTTGGTATTGCAATTCCATACGGAAACTCTACATCTATACCCTTTTCTCGAAGCTATTTTGCAGGCGGAACAAATGACAACAGAGCTTGGGAATCATATAGCTTAGGACCAGGCAGTTCTGGAGGACTAAATGACTTTAATGAAGCTAATATGAAAATAGCATTAAACGCCGAGTATAGATTCAACTTTTTTGGAGATCTAAACGGAGCGCTTTTTGCAGATTGCGGAAATATCTGGAATGTTTCTGATAGCGAAACAGAAGAAACAAAAATTTTTAGTGGTTTGAAATCTCTTGAAAGTTTAGCATTAGGGTCTGGAATTGGTTTTAGATATGATTTTAATTTCTTTTTGATCCGATTAGATTTAGGTTTTAAAACCTATAACCCTGCCCAATCAGAAAGTCAAAAATGGTTTAAAGAAATGCGTTTTGATAAGTCAGTTTTAAATATTGGTATAAACTATCCTTTCTAATAAAGTAAATTTGTAATTTTGTCAATCTAAAAAAATAAATACATGGCACACAATATAAAACCAGGAGTTGCTACTGGTGATCAAGTTCAAGAAATTTTTAATTACGCAAAAGAAAAAGGTTTTGCTTTACCTGCAGTAAACGTTGTAGGTTCAAGTACAATAAACGGAGTTCTTGAAACTGCTGCAAAACTAAAAGCACCTGTAATAATTCAATTCTCTAATGGAGGAGCACAATTTAATGCTGGTAAAGGCCTGTCTAACGAAGGACAAAAATCGGCTATTTTAGGAGCTATTGCTGGAGCAAAACACATACATACATTGGCAGAAGCTTATGGAGCAACTGTTATTTTACATACAGACCACTGTGCTAAAAATTTATTGCCTTGGATTGATGGCTTGTTAGATGCTTCTGAAAAACATTTTGCCGAAACTGGCAAACCATTATACTCTTCACACATGATTGATTTGTCTGAGGAACCTATCGAAGAAAACATTCATATCTGTAAAGAATACTTGGCTCGTATGAGTAAAATGGGTATGACTTTAGAAATAGAATTAGGAATTACTGGTGGTGAAGAAGATGGTGTTGACAACAGTGATGTAGATAGTTCAAAATTATATACACAACCAGAAGAAGTGGCTTACGCATATGAAGAGTTAATGAAAATTTCCCCTCGTTTTACAATTGCAGCTGCTTTTGGTAACGTACATGGAGTTTACAAACCTGGAAATGTAAAATTAACTCCAAAAATCCTTAAGAACTCTCAAGATTTTGTTCAAAACAAATATAATACAGGTAACAACCCTGTAGATTTCGTATTCCATGGCGGTTCAGGTTCTACACTTGAGGAAATCAGAGAAGCAATTTCATACGGTGTAATCAAAATGAACATTGATACTGATTTACAATTCGCATTCACCGAAGGCATTAGAGACTACATGACTTCTAAAATTGATTATTTAAAAACTCAAATTGGTAGCCCAGATGGTGCTGATTCTCCAAACAAAAAACACTATGACCCTAGAAAATGGGTTCGTGAAGGTGAAGTAACTTTCAACAAAAGATTAGAACAGGCTTTTGCCGATTTAAATAACATTAATACACTTTAATTATGAGTTATAAATTATGAATTATAAGTTCAACCTTGTAACTCATAACTTATAACTTTTAACTCATAACTGTAAAATTATGGCTTGGTTTAAAAGAAAAGAAAAAGGGATTACAACTCCTACTGAAGATAAAATGGATGTACCTAAAGGATTATGGTACAAATCTCCTACTGGTAAAATTGTAGATTCTGATGAATTGGAAAGAAATCTTTGGGTGAGTCCAGAAGATGAATTTCACGTAAGAATTGGAAGTGCAGAGTATTTCAAAATTTTATTCGACAACAATGAATTCACAGAATTAGATCCTAACATTACTTCAAAAGATCCATTAAACTTTTCAGATACTAAAAAATACTCTGATCGTTTAGTAGATGCAATGAGCAAAACCAAGTTAAAAGACGCTGTACGTACTGCTGTTGGAAAATCTAAAGGGAAAGATTTAGTGGTTTGTTGTATGGATTTCGCTTTTATTGGTGGTTCTATGGGAGCTGTTGTAGGAGAAAAAATCGCTCGTGGTATTGATTATTCAATCAAAAACAATATTCCATTCGTTATGATTTCTAAATCGGGTGGAGCTCGTATGATGGAAGCTGCATATTCATTAATGCAGTTAGCTAAAACATCAGCTAAACTAGCGCAATTAGCAGAAGCAAAAATTCCTTACATCTCTTTATGTACTGATCCAACAACTGGAGGAACTACTGCTTCATATGCTATGCTAGGAGATATTAATATTGCAGAACCTGGGGCTTTGATTGGTTTTGCTGGTCCACGTGTTGTAAAAGATACTACTGGAAAAGATTTACCAGAAGGATTCCAAACATCTGAATTCGTATTAGAACATGGTTTCTTAGACTTTATAACTCCACGTAAAGAACTTAAAGATAAAATCAACTTATACCTTGATTTAATTTTAAATCAAGACGTTAGATAAAACAAAAAGCCCGAGAAATTCTCGGGCTTTTTTATTCACTATAATATATTTTTTACATCCCACTGCGAATAGCTTCCACCGGATCTAATTTAGAAGCCGATATAGCTGGAATAATTCCCGCTAACAGCCCTATGAAAGCAGCTAAAACAGTTCCTAAAACTATATTCCAGAAACTTAACACAAATTCAAAATCAAGTACATTGGTAAGTACCAAAGCAATAATCCAAACTAGGATAAGTCCAATAATTCCACCTATTACACATAAAACGATCGCTTCAAATAAAAACTGAAGTAGTATAAATCTATTTTTTGCTCCTAGTGATTTTTGAATTCCAATTAAATTAGTACGTTCCTTTACCGAAACAAACATAATATTAGCAATGCCAAAACCTCCTACCAACAAAGAGAAACCAGCAATAATCCATCCAATTATATTCATCTGAGTAATAAGTCCATCAAGAATATCTGTAAATCCAGAAAGTACGTTGATAAAAAAATTGTCAATCTCTCCTACTTTTAATCCTCTAAAATTTCTAAGCTTAGTACTTAATTCCCCTTTAAAAGCATCCATATCAACACCTTCCACAGGTTTGATAAACATAGACGGAGTTAACGTTTCATTATTATCTCCATACAATCTTCTCACAAAATTAACTGGCAAATACACTGTTGTATCATCATCTTCGCCAAAAATTCCTGCACCCACTTTTTTAAGCACTCCAATTACAGTAAATCGTTGCCCATACAACCTTACTTTTTTCCCAATAGGATCTAAACCATCAAAAAGGTTTTTAGCCACATCATGACCTAAAACTATCAAAGGAGCTCCAGAATTTGACTCAGACTCATTAAAAAAACGTCCTTCTTTAAAACCTAATTTTTGAATATTTTCAAACTCATACGTAGTAGGCATTACACTTATAGAACTTACCGTTACCCCTTCATACTTTACATTTTCTCTTTTAGTAAAAAGCATGTAAGCCATGGCTTCAACATCATTTACAGAACGTTTTAAATATTCATATTCTTCATAAGTGACGTTAGGGAACTGTTCTCTTTTCCATTGAGGAACATCAGTTGGTCCAAAAGAAAATTTAAGTAGATAGACTGTATTTTTATCGAGAGTACTTAAATCCTTTTTTATTTTTCTGTCCAAAGAATCAACAGCAGCAAGCACAGCAATTATAGAAAATATCCCTACGGTAACTCCTAACAATGACAATAAAGTTCTAAGCTTATTATTTCGCAATGCATTAAGTGCGAATCCAAAACTTTCTTTTAATAATCTAACGTATATTATCATTGTTCATCTATTTTCTATACTGTTTAGTATAAAAATACTGATTTTTGTTACAAAATTTTAAAAGAATCTATCTTCAATTCAGATTAAAAAAAACTATTTTTGCAGTACAAATTACAACAACACAATGAATACTACAAAAACAATTAAATCGGCACTAATTTCAGTGTTCGATAAAACTGGCCTTGAACCCATTGTTCGTCAACTTCATCAACAAAACGCAACTATTTATTCAACAGGAGGAACTGAAGAGTTTATTCTAAACCTTGGAATCCCAGTAGTTCCTGTAGAAGATGTTACCTCATACCCTTCAATTTTAGGAGGAAGAGTAAAAACGTTACATCCTAAAATTTTTGGCGGAATTTTGAATCGTCAAGATAACGAGTTAGACATTGAACAAATGAGAGAATATGAGATTCCTCAAATTGATGTTGTAATTGTTGATTTATATCCTTTTGAAAAAACTGTTGCATCGGGAGCAAGCGATACTGATATTATTGAAAAAATTGACATCGGTGGAATTTCCTTAATTAGAGCTGCTGCAAAAAATTTCAAGGATACTGTTATTGTTCCTTCAGTGAATGAATATTCTTTATTTTTAGATATAATTACAAACCAAAATGGTGAAACTTCATTAGAACAAAGAAAAGTTTTTGCAACTAAGGCTTTCAATGTTTCTTCGCACTACGATTCGGCTATTTTTAATTACTTCAACAAAAATCATGAAGAAGCTGTTTTAAAAATTAGCGAAACTAAAGGAAATGTGCTACGCTATGGCGAAAATCCTCACCAAAAAGGATTCTTCTTTGGTGACTTTGACAAAATGTTCACTAAACTTCACGGTAAAGAATTATCATACAACAATTTATTAGATGTTGATGCTGCAGTGAATTTAATGAGTGAATTCAAAAATGATGAACCAACATTTGCTATCTTAAAACACAATAATGCTTGTGGAATAGCAACTCGTAAAACAATGCGCGAAGCATACTTAGAAGCTTTGGCTGGTGATCCAACTTCAGCTTTTGGAGGTGTTTTAATTGCAAACGGAAACATTGATTTAGCAACTGCCGAAGAAATAAACAAATTATTCTGCGAAGTTGTAATTGCGCCAAGTTATGACACAACAGCATTAGATTTATTAGAAGAAAAGAAAAACAGAATTATTTTAGTCCTAAAAGAAACTGAAGTTTCTAAAACTTCAGTTAGAACTTGCCTTAATGGTGTTTTAGTTCAAGATAAAGACTTAGTAACTGATAATGAATCACATTTAAAAACAGTTACTAATACATCTCCGTCTCAAGAAGAAATTGAAGATTTATTATTTGCATCAAAAATTTGTAAACACACTAAATCTAACACCATCGTTTTAGCAAAAAACAAGCAATTGTGCGCTTCTGGAACAGGACAAACTTCAAGAGTTGATGCCTTACGTCAGGCAATTGAGAAAGCAAAATCATTTGAATTTGATTTAACTGGAGCAGTTATGGCAAGTGATGCATTTTTCCCATTCCCAGATTGTGTAGAAATTGCTAATCATGCAGGTATAACAGCTGTAATTCAACCAGGAGGATCCATCAAAGATGAATTAAGCATCAATTACTGCAACGACAATAAAGTATCGATGGTATTCACAGGAATTCGTCATTTTAAACACTAAAAAAGAGCCTTTTTATAAAAATTTCTAAAATGCGTCAATATATTTTTATTGACGCATTTTTATTTTGAATTAAACCAAATAATTTTTATACTTTTGCGTTTGGATTATACTTTATTTAAAATACTCTAACCCTAAGATAATATATGGGATTTTTTGATTTCATGACCGAGGACATCGCAATCGACCTTGGAACAGCAAATACACTAATTATTCATAACGATAAAGTCGTAATAGATAGCCCTTCAATTGTAGCTCGTGATAGAATTAGTGGCAAGATTATTGCCGTTGGTAAAGAAGCAAACATGATGCAGGGTAAAACTCACGAAAACATCAAAACAATTCGCCCTCTTAAGGATGGAGTTATTGCAGATTTTGATGCTTCAGAACAAATGATTAAAATGTTAATCAGAAGTATACCTGCTTTACAAAAACGTTTATTCACCCCTGCCTTACGTATGGTCATTTGTATTCCTTCTGGAATTACTGAAGTAGAAATGCGTGCAGTAAAAGAATCTGCAGAGCGTGTAAACGGAAAAGAAGTTTACTTAATTCATGAGCCAATGGCTGCTTCTATTGGTATTGGTATCGACATCATGCAACCAAAAGGTAACATGATTGTGGATATAGGTGGTGGTACTACCGAAATCGCTGTAATTGCATTGGGTGGAATTGTATGTGACAAATCAGTTAAAATTGCTGGTGATGTTTTCACAAATGATATCATTTACTACATGCGTACACAACACAATTTATTTGTGGGTGAAACAACTGCTGAAAAAATCAAAATTGAAATAGGTGCTGCAATAGAAGATTTAGATTCTCCACCAGAAGATATGTCTGTACAAGGACGCGACTTGTTAACTGGAAAGCCTAAACAGGTTGAAGTTTCTTCTAGAGAAATTGCAAAAGCATTAGACAAATCTATTCAACGTATTGAGGATGCTATTATGGAAACATTATCGCAAACTCCTCCAGAATTAGCTGCTGATATTTACAACACTGGTATTTATCTTGCTGGTGGTGGTTCAATGTTACGCGGTTTAGACAAACGTATTTCTCAAAAAACAGATTTACCTGTATTCATTGCAGAAGATCCATTAAGAGCTGTTGTACGCGGAACAGGAATGGCTTTGAAAAATTTAAACAAATACAGAAGTATACTAATTAAATAAATCCCAAATTAAAAATACAAATTCCAAAACTGTGAATTTGAGTTTTAAAGATTTAAAAATTTTAATTTCTACTAATGCAGCAAATATTTAATTTTATATTTAAAAACAGTACTCGCTTACTGTTTTTGCTGCTTTTGATAACTTCATTAGTGCTAGTTATTCAGTCACATTCTTACCATAGAAGTCAAATGGTAAATTCGGCTAACTTTTTAACTGGTTATGTTTATGAAGAAGTAAACGAAGTTAAGACTTACTTTAGCCTTCGTGAGCAAAATGATAAATTAGCCAGAGAAAACGCCGAATTGAGAAGAATCCTTTTCAATAAAAAAGACAGCACTTCAACTCTTGAAAAAGATTCGGTAAAAGGATACGACAAAATAGATGTAATTCAGTCTAAAGTAGTTCACAATTCATACAATACTTCAGAAAATTACTTAACAATTAATAGTGGCTCTTTAGACGGCATCAAACCTGACATGGGAGTTGTTAGTAGCCAAGGAATTATTGGAATTGTAGAAAAAGTTTCTCCTAGATACGCAACGATTTTTAGTATTTTGAACGTAAAATCTAAAATCAATGCCAAGGTTAAAAGAACAAACCATTTTGGTTCTTTAATTTGGAATGCTAAAAATGCTGGTTATGTACAACTAGTAGAGATCCCAAGACTTGCTTCAGTTAAAAAAGGAGATACAATTGTGACAGGAGGAAATTCAAGAATTTTCCCTGAAAATATTCCTGTAGGAATTATTGACAAAATTTATGTTGATACCGAAACAAATTACTACACTTTAAATGTGCGCTTATTTAATGACATGACCAATTTAAATCATGTTTATATTATCGAGAACAAACACAGTAATGAAATAAAAAAACTAGAAGCCGAAACAAAGAAAGATGAATAGTGCTGTTATCCTAAATATCATTCGCTTTGTATTGTTAATTGCTGCTCAAGTAGTAATTTTTAACAACATTGAACTTTTCGGTTTTATAAACCCGTACCCTTATATACTTTTTATTTTACTGTACCCTGTAAATTCAAATCGCGCAAGCTTACTAGTTGCCAGTTTCCTATTAGGTTTAACAGTCGATTTTTTTGCTAATTCTGGAGGAGTTCATGCTGCTGCGAGTTTAATTCTAGCAAACCTGAGACCTACATTCTTTAAATTTGCTTTTGGATTGAGTTACGAGTATCAAACAATAAAAATCAATGATCGCCTTTCTCCTGAAAGGTTCACGTTTATATTCATTTCAATAATTACACATCATTTTGTGATGTTTCTATTAGAATTTTTCAAGTTTCAATTCATACTTGATATTTTATTGAGAACAATTACAACCACTCTTTTTACGTTAATAGTTAGTATCCTAATAATTTATTTATTTAAGCCAAGTAAACGATGAGAAAACTCTTATTACCAGTTATGATAATTGTCGCTGCAATTTTAATCATAGCAAGGCTTTTCTTTTTACAAATTATTGATGACTCACTTCGCTTAAAATCGGAAAATATTTCGATTAAGATTAAATATGAGTATCCTGAGCGAGGTTATATTTACGACCGAAATGGAACCCTGTTAGTTGCCAACCAACCATCATATGATATCATGGTTGTACCTCGTGAAATTAAAGACTTAGATACTTTAGAGTTTTGCAACTTACTTCATATTACTAAAGACGACTTTAAAAAGAAAATAGAAAAGGCAGTTGTATACAGTCCAATGCTTCCATCAGTATTCTTGGGTCAGTTAAATAAATTAGAGTACGCTGCTTTTCAAGAAAAAGAAAGAAAATTTGAAGGATTCTATATTCAAAAGCGTTCACTTAGAGATTATCAAATTCATGTTGGCGGAAATGTTTTTGGATTCATCACTCAAGCAAATGAAGCTACTATCAAGAAAAATCCTTACTATAAAAGCGGTGATTTACTAGGAAAACAAGGGGTTGAAGAAATGTATGAAAAAGAACTTCGAGGAGTAAAAGGAGTTAAACACATTCAACGCGACCGCTTCAATAGAGAAATAGGGCCATTTAAGGATGGGAAGTACGATACCATCGCTGTTCAAGGTAAAGATATTACACTAACCATTGATGCAGAGCTTCAAAAATATGGTGAAGCTTTGATGAAAAACAAACGAGGTGGTATTATAGCCATAGAACCTAAAACAGGTGAAATTTTGTGCTTGGTAACTGCTCCATCATACGATCCGTCAATTTTAGTTGGAAGACAACGATCTAGAAACTACACTAAACTTTACAACGATTCAATTGCAAAACCTCTTTACGACAGAAGTTTACTTGCAGAGTATCCTCCCGGCTCACCTTTTAAAATTTTAACTGCCTTAGTTGGTTTACAAGAACAAGTAATTGATACAAATACTACTTTTGCTTGTCATCATGGTTTTAGCTACGGTAGAAAATTTATGAGATGCCACAGTCCTGCGGGGATGTACAAACTTCACAACGGTATTGCGCAATCATGTAATGCTTATTTTGCTAATGTATATTTAGACATTCTAAAAAAGCAACCTAAAACTAGCATAAGTGTTGATGTTTGGAGTAAGCACGTAAAAAGTTTTGGATTAGGACAATTCATGGGATATGATTTACCCACTGGACGAAAAGGATTAATTCCAGACAACGCTTTTTATGAAAGATGGGCATATCCAAATGGAAGCATTCGACCAACCTATATAGTTTCAAATTCAATTGGTCAAGGTGAAGTATTAATGACTCCAATTCAGTTGGCAAACATGATGGCTACAGTAGCTAACGAAGGTTATTACTATACCCCTCATATTATTAAGAAAATAAAAGGACAACCTATAGACGAAAAATATAGAACCAAACATGTAACAACAATTGACAAAAAACACTTTAAACCAGTAATTGAAGGTCTTGCAGAAGTTTTTAAGACTGGTACCGCTTATTTTTTGGGAGTTGAAGGGCTTGAAATTTGTGGAAAAACAGGTACTGCTGAAAACTTTGCCAAAATAAATGGTAAAAGAGTACAATTAGCAGACCACTCTATTTTTGTTGCTTTTGCTCCCAAGCATGATCCTAAAATTGCCATCGCAGTTTTAGTTGAAAATGGAGGTTTTGGATCAACAACAGCAGGTCCAATCACAACATTGATGCTTGAAAAATATATCAAAGGGAAAATAACTCAAAAAGATAGAGAAAAAAGAGTTTTAGAAAAAAGTTTACAAGCCGAATATAATAAGTACTCTAAAAAATTCATTGACTCTATGTACAGAATAAAGCTGAGAAAAGATTCAATTGACAGAGTAAAAAATAAAAAGAAATTAGATTCAATTAAAAAATCACAAGCACAAACATAGATGAAAAATCAAAGTGTACAGAAAAACATTGACTGGATAACCATTATCATCTATTCAGCATTGGTTATACTTGGGTGGATGAATATCTATTCTGCAGATATTAATCCTACCTCGGATTACATTTTTGACTTTAACGAAAACTATGGTAAACAATTAATTTTTATTGCTTTTACAATTGTACTCATCATAGTAATACTCACTATTGATGCTAAATTTTACGAACGATTTTCTAGTGTTATTTTTGGTTCCTCTTTGGTTTTGCTCGCTGGCCTATTCATTTTTGGAAAAACAATAGCCGGACAGCGATGCTGGTATGCCATTGGCGGATTTACTTTACAACCTTCCGAATTTGCAAAAGCAGCAACAGCATTAGCATTAGCTAAATATTTAAGTGACCCTCAAGTAAATCTTAAAAACTTTAACCATCAGCTTTTAGGATTGCTCATAATGGGGCTTCCAATTTTGTTGATTCTACCTCAACCCGACCCTGGAAGTGCATTAATATTTGTAATGTTTATATTAGTACTAAACAGAGAAGGTTTACCATCTTGGTATTTATGGACTGGTGCATTTGCAATTATTTTATTTATAATGGCATTACTAATTAAACCTCAATATGTTATCTTAATTTCTTTTTGTGGTGTAGTAATTCATTATCTAAAATCTCGAAAAATTCATCGAAACATTATTGCTAGTACAATTGTCTTTGCATTAATGGTAGGATTTTCACTATCTGTAGATTATGTTTTTGAAAATGTATTCAAACAACACCATAGAGACCGATTTAATATTTTATTAGGTAAAGAAGTTGATATGGCTGGCGTTGGTTACAACACAAATCAGTCGGAAATTGCCATTGGTTCTGGAGGATGGCTAGGCAAAGGTTATCTTGAAGGAACACAAACAAAAGGAAATTTCGTTCCTGAACAACATACCGATTATATTTTTACAACTGTAGGAGAAGAATGGGGATTTGCAGGCTCGACAGTAATAGTATTACTATTTGTTTCTTTAATGCTTCGAATTTTATACTTGGCCGAAAATCAGAAAACAAAATTTAGTCGCGTTTATGGATATGGTGTGGCATCTGTACTATTCACCCATTTTTTTGTAAATGTTTCAATGGTTATTGGAATCTTTCCAACTATTGGTGTGCCTCTTCCATTCTTATCTTATGGAGGATCAAGTTTATGGGGATTTACAATTTTACTTTTCATCTTTCTAAAATTAGACGCTAACAAAGTAAATGAATGGTAAAATAAAGTATTTTATTTAAAAACCCATCCCTTATAATCACTAGATTGCTCTAACTCATTTTCGATGTTATCTGGTAAACGTGGAAAGAAATCTATTCGTGTCATTTTTTCAATTTTGTCAATAGAAACAACAAATTTATTTAGCGGCTTTTCTGAATCTTCATGAGGTATTAAAAAAGCAATTGTTTTATATTCACCTCTTGAATTATCCAACAATATCTTATAAAAATATTTAGGAATCGACACATTTTCTTTACCAATAGATTCCAAATCATTTGTCAATACTCCACCTGTTATAACGTAAACACCATCATATTTAGATGCCCAATACCTAGTTTTCTGCTCTAATCTGTTCCAAATCCCAGCGTTAAATTCATTCAACTGTGGTGAAATATTTGAAGTGTAAAACGTTTCATTAAAAGCCTCAATCGAAAATCTACGATCACCAGCAGGACACAAATGCCCTTTATCATATCCAGATTTTTTATAATTTCTCCAACTTGCAGAACCAGTCTCGACATCTGGATCTTCCTCAAAATAGGGGCGATTATAATTTGTATGACTAAGTTGATTCTTTTTTAATTCATATGCAACCCATTCAGCTTGCTCATGTTTTTCACTATATGACAGTGTATAATATTTATGCACAACTATTTCATTTGTAGTAGACTTAGGAAGATAAAAATCTCCACTCACTGTTTTTGGAGCATCATAAACAAATTTTTCTTCGGTTGCACTATCTACTTGGTCTGATTTTTGCTTTTCACACGAAAGAAAAAACAAAACTAAAATTGATGAACCTAAATATTTAACAATCTGTATCATAATGCAAATGAAATTATTGTACTTTTATCATGTAAATATATATAAGTTCATCGACAGAAATTATTTAATTTAAACTAAAACTTTTAAACATGAAACTGAAATGGATTATTGCTAGTGCTACACTACTTTTAGGAATTTCTGCTACTGCACAAGAAAGCGTACTTACACCAGAACAAATAAAACTTCAAAAATCTAAAGATTCAATTGCTACTGTTAAAGCAAAAGCTGAGGCTGACAAACAAGCACAATTAGAAAAAGCTAAAGCGGAACGCGAAGCACAAAAAGCGAACCAAGAAGCGGAGAAAGCAAAGAAAGAGGCCGAAAAAGCACAAAAAGAAGCTGAAAAAGCCGAAAAAGAAAGAAAAGATGCTGAAGAAAAAAAAATTAAAGCCGAAGAAAAAAGAATAAAAGACACTGAAAAAGCGGCTGAAAAAATGGAAAAGGCTCAAAAGAAAATGGAAAAAGAGCAACAAAAGATCACCAAAGAAAGAGAGAGGGCTACTAAATTGTATCAAAACTTAGTTAAAGAAAAAGAAAAACAAACAAAAATTGATGAAGATATCATAAAGGAATCTGAAAAGCTTGAAAAACAAAACAGTAAAGGCAAATTATCTCCAAACGATGTTGAGAAGTGGAATAATAAAATTACTAAACTAAGAGAAAAATCAGCAGATCAACGTAAAAGAGTAGAAAAAGCAGAACGCGAAGCAAGATGACAATATTAAAAAAAAGCCACAATCATGTGGCTTTTTTAATCTTTAGACTTATGACTATAAATCTTTAATAACAAACTCGCTTCTTCTGTTTAATTCATGTTGCTCCTCTGTACATGCATTGTCAGAAGCACATTTAATAACTGGAACAGATTCACCATATCCTTTTGCAAATATTCTTTTAGGACTAATTCCTTTATCAATAATATAATCTCTTGTTGATTGTGCTCTATTTGCAGAAAGCACTCTGTTGTATGTTGTACCTCCTCTACGATCTGTATGTGAACCTATCTCTACAATCATATTTGGATACTTATTCATTAATTCTACAACTCGGTCTAAAATAGGTTTAGAATCACGACGTATATACCATAAATCATAATCGAAATAGATAGGCTCTGTTTTAATCACCAATCTATCTTTATCATCCTTCACAACATCTTTCTCTGCTGCAACTATTTCTTTAATTTTTTCTTTTTTCTTAGCTTCAGCAACAGCTTTTTCTCTTTCTTTTTCTTCCTTTTCTGCTTGAACTTTTTGTTCTTCAGCAAGTTTATCCGCTTTTTTCTGTTCTTCTAATGCAATTTGCTCCTCATGTTTAATTACTTCAAGTGATTTTAAAGCCATCGAAGCATCGTTTAACTGACCTCTTTCTTTTTGTAAACTAAATGAACGAGCATCATCATTATAACCAACTTTACTAGCAGAAACTATATAATTACTTTCGCAAGCCACTTTAAAACTGAATTTTCCATCGGCAGCTGTAGTTATTTTTTCAATTTCATTTTTGTTCCCATCAGCTAAAATTACTTGTGCGTTTTCTAAAGGCAAATTAGTATCTACATCAGTAATAATGCCAGCAATGAGTTGCATACAATCTTCAACAATTAATGGTTTTGTTTCTAAAATGGAATAAATATCATCACCGCCTTTTCCGCCTTTTCTATTTGAAGAAAAATAACCTTCTTTTGAATCTGAATCAATATTAAAAGCAAAATCATCAACACCGGTGTTTATAGGTAAACCAACATTTATTGGAATAGAAAAATCATTTTCCTTAATATCAGACACAAAAACATCTAATGATCCAAAACCTTCATGTCCGTTTGAAGAAAAATACAGCTTCCCATCTTTAGACACAAAAGGGAATTGCTCCTTTCTATTTGTATTGATTAAACTGCCTGCATTTATAGGATCTCCATAAGTCTCTGCATTTATACTAACATAATAAATATCAAAAGATCCTTTACCTCCCGGCCTATCCGAAGCAAAATACAATCTTTTGCCATCAGGACTCAACGCTGGGTGCTCATTAGAAAAATCAGGACTATTAAATGGTAAAGAAGTTATGTTACTCCATTTTCCACCAACTAATTCTGCTTTATAAATTTGAAGATTAGAAATTTTCTCTTTGTTTTTAGCTCTGCTTCCGTTTTTAGTATTATTTCTGGTGAAGTAAATTGTTTTACCATCGGTACTAAAAATTGCGTTAGACTCATGCATTTTAGTATTTATTTCTTGTGAAAAAGGGATGGCTACAGAATCCTTTATATTACTATTTTTAACAGAAATTGTAACTAAATTTAAATATCCTTCGTTATTCCATTTATACACTTTATCAAAAAAACCAGGTTCTTTTTTAACTGCCGAGTAGATTAAATTTTCACCGTTTTGAACTGCGCCAAATTCAGAATTGGTAGTGTTAATTTCTAAATTTTTAATTTTGTAACGCTCCCCAATTGCTGTAACATTCTCTAAAGTTTTAAGTTCTTTATCTAAGGATGCAACAGCATCGTTATTTCCAACTTTAGAAAAATAATCTCTTGTGATTTGATTGGCTTCGGCATAATTTCCATTTGCCTTTAAAGTTTGTGAAAATCTAAAATAGTATTCTTCCGAGACTTCTTTTTCAAAATTTTTAATCAAGAATCTATAGTACTTTTGAGCACTTTTAAAATCGTTTGTATAATAATAGCAATCTGCTAAATTTCTAACTACTTCAAGCGATGTATTTTTCTCGATAGCTGTTTCATACAAAGGCAACGCTTCACTATAATAAGTTCTATCAAAATATCTTTTAGCTCTGTCTAGATCTTGATCCTGAGCTTGAGCACTATATGCTAAAAATCCGATGAGTATAGTAAGTAATATTCTTTTCATATGGTATTTTTTAGAAGAATCGTGGTGATTTATCATAACCTTTTCCTAGCATGTCTAAACTGAATAATAAAAACACTTCATGTGAGCCTGAATTAAATTGCCCCATATTAGACAATGTATAATCATATGAATATCCTATTTTAAGTGTTTTAGTAACATTTACTGCCATTAATCCACTCACAGAATCATCAAGTCTATAAGCAGCTCCAAGTTCAAATCTATTATTATACAAAACATTAGCAGTCACATCTAAACTCAATGGTGCTCCAGAAACAAATTTTGTCATTACTGCTGGCTTCACCTTAAACATGTCACTAACTTCAAAAACATATCCTCCTGTTAAAAACACATGAATATTTTCTGAACCATACGATTGTATTCCTTGACGTTCTTCAATGTGTTTCGTAGGTAGCAAATTAGGTGCAGATAATCCTATGTAATATTTATCCGTAAAATAATAAGCCCCAACCCCAACGTTAGGCTTGAAGGTGTTTATGTTTTGGCTAAAAGCCAAATCTGTTGAAGCATCACCGCTTTCAAGCTTAAATCCATTAAAATTTGTAGCAAGTGACGTAAAACCTGCTTTCATACCAAAAGAAAAACGATGTGAGTTATTTAATTGTAAGACATAGACAAAATCAGCATAAAAATTATTTTCCTTTTTTGCTCCATCACCAATATCATCTGAAATAACAGATAATCCCATTTCTATTTTCTTGCTAATTGGCATATGTCCAAAAACGGTAAGCGTCTTAGGAGCTCCAACCGCTCCAACCCATTGTGTTCTGTAAAGTGAACCTAAATCCAACATAGCTTGTTTGCTCGTTGCATAAGCTGGATTCACTACACTCATATTATACATATAATGGGTATATTGAGGGTCTTGCTGGGCAAGAACATTATAACTAATGAGGAAAAAACTCAGTATTAATAGTATTTTTTTCATCTAAAATTTATTTAAAAATAGCTTATAGAATTATCTGTTTAAGTAAAGTCTTCCTTGCTTAGGAGCTTTGTTATTTTTATTGAAATAAACCACGTAAAAATAGACTCCGTTAGGAGCAACATCTCCCATTGTTTTCGAAGTAGAATTTTTACCATCCCAATTAGGTTTATTCCTATTACCTTCAAACATTAAATTCCCGTATCTGTTATAAATTTCTAGTTTATAATCTGGATAAATAAACTGAATATCCGGAATTGTAAACGTATCGTTTACACCGTCTCCATTAGGTGAAAAACCGTCAGGAATAAAGAATTCAGGAGTCTCTTCACAATTTGTAAGATTCACTTTAACTGCTAAACCATCTTTAGAAACACACCCTGTAGTTGTTGATGTATTAAAAGCGTAATAGATAACTCCATCTTGCAATAACTGTGTACTTGACACAATGTTTCCGCCTGTAAGCGCATCATACCAAATAATATTTCCTGATGCATTTGTATTATTCGTTAAATCTTGAATAGTAGGATTATCTGTACCACAAAATTGTTCTCCTCCATTTGTTAATGTAGGTGCTGGTACAGTATCTATTGTCACAACAATCATTGTTCTTGCTGATTCACAACCGTTAGCATTAACTTCCGAAACATAATAATCTTCACCTGAAACTAGTGGTGTAGTTGTACTTAAAGCTAATGTAGATCCCAAAGAATCATACCAAACAAATTGATTTCCACTTGGAACTAAATTAGCAACTGTAGGATTATTAGCTTCACAAAAAGTCTGATTTGTTGCTGAAGGTGCAACTGGTAAACTATTAATCAAAAACACATCCGAAACATTGCTAACTATAACTCCACAGCTATTAACATTGTTTGACAAACCAGTAACAGTTATTGTAGTTATTCCTGCATTTGTTAAAAGTCCTTGAGGAATAGTAAATGTCGCTCCACCTCCTACTAATGTTAAACTTTGGATGTTTCCTGTTGAGCTGTTTGCTCCAGACAAGTCATAATTTATAGTAACATTAGTCAAAGTTCCCAATCCAGATACAGAAACTACAACTGGCTGATTAAGACAAACAGCATTAGGCGCAGATATATTCATAGCTATTGTTGAAGGCAGAGGGTTAACTATAAATGAAGCTGATACATTTGCAGGAGCATTACATCCAGTAGCTCCATTTGCTATACTAGTAATTGTTATTGTAGTTGAACCAGCATTTGGCAATAAGTTTCCGGGAATTGAAAACACTGAATTTCCACCAGAAACAATAATTGTAGTTGTTTGTGCCGAGGCAATATTTGCTCCTGAAAGATCATATGTTATTGAATATGTTCCATCAACTAAACCTGTTAAATTACCTAAATAAGCTGTTGTTGAATTATTTTGACAAGTTGCATCTACATTTAATGTAGAATTAACAACTGTTGGTACTGGGTAAATATTTAAATTATCCTGAATTGTTGGAATTGGATTTACACAAATCCCTAGGCTATTTGTTGCAACAATGTTAGTTACATTAATTGAATAGGTTCCAACTGAAGGAAAGTTTGCGTTTGGAATATTAAAAGTAGCCACTCCATTATTAAAAGTAACAGTTAGTGTGACTGGGGTTGCTTGACCAGAAACTATGTAAGTAATATCATAAGTTCCATTAGGAACCAATACTGGTGACTGAGAAAGCACTCCAGTAAATACTGCTGATGCTACTTGATTTTGACATACATCTGTATTTACTTGGAGAAGAATACCTGAATAATCTATAGGATCCTCAATTATAACTCTTACTACAGCAGTTTTTTGCTCACAAATAGGGCTTATAGGTAAAACTTTATAAGTGAACGAATAGGTTCCAGCTCCAAAGTTGTTATAGATATTTTGAACATTAATAAATGAATCAGAAGGGTTGGCTATTTCACCTGTACCATTGTTGTCCGTCCATGTTCCACCCGAATCTTCTCCTGTGAGTAAATTGTATAAATTCACATTGGTATAAAGCGATAAATTAGTTGTACTACACAACTGTAAATTTTGTGGCGTTCCAGCATCAACTGGAGGAACCAATGTTAAATTTACATTTATAGAACTTTCAGGACACGGTCCAAGTGCTGGAACAGTATAGGTTAAATTATAAACTGTGATTGCTGTTACATTAAAACTACTTGGATTAATAGTGTATCCTGCTATTGGAGTACCTGTTGTGTTATTGTACCAATAACCATTTGTTTGTGGAGGAATATTTCCGAATTGATAATTGAATAATTCAAATAAATTAAGCTCAGTATCATCCCCACAACGAGATCCATCTTCCTTCACACCTGCATAAGGCCCTATAAGTACAGCAACTGTAGATGTATTGTCTGCACAACCCGGAACTCCAGTAACCGTATAAGTATAAGTATAAATTCCACTTTCTCGAATCTGTTGCGCGTTAAGAATCCCTGTTGTCGAATTCAAACCACCAGATCCCAAATCATCAATCCAAAATCCTCCTGGTATTGGTGTTCCTCCTAAAAGAGTAAAAAGATTTAAAGCTTGATTTGTGGGATTTGTAATATCACAAACAGTAATAGCACCATCGTTACCCGCACATTGCGATTGTGCAACATTTGATGTTAAAAAAAGAGCAAACGTAAGTAAAGCGGCAAAAATATATTTATTGCCTTGTTGGAGTATTTTTATATCCATAAGCTTTGGTTAAATTCCCTACAAAAGTAAGATCAAAAAAACATAATGAGAAAAATCTTGATAAAATAAACCGATTAGACTCAAAAAATCGTTAAAACGCTTAAAAAAACCGACAAAACATAATTCCGTTAGCATTAATACATAAAATTACCTACAAACTCATAACATAAAAAAAGACCTCCTATCGAGGTCTTTTTTATATCATTATATTAAATATTAATCTCTTAAGATTTTACTACTTTACCTTTAGAAGCAATTGATTTATTTGTATTTCCTGAAGGTTTTTTGATATCACCTAAAATATTAATTGCTTCATCAACGTATGCGTCTTTAGAAAGTGATTCGTGCCAATCTTTACGTTTTAGACCTAAAGATGAATCTTTAGCAATAAGAGTAACTTCATCTGGCAACGATTCAAATTTCATATTATTGGTATACTTAGTAATAGCCTTGAATTTTTTAGTAGCTTCCTCAATATCAGCTTGTTCATGTTTAAATTTATCGATATTTAAACTAACAACATTATTTTCTTTACGGCTGTTAATCCATTTAGCATTTTCATCGATTAATCTAAATTGCTCACTGGCTTGAATTCTTTTTTGGCTATTAAAAATGACTGCTTCTAAATTATTTATTGAACGAACTTCATCGTACTGAGCTCTATCAATTCTATCCCAAGCAATTGCATTTTTTTCATCACGCTCACCAATTTTAATATACGAATAACGATCTGGCATTGCAATATCACTTGCTACTCCTTCTAATTGTGTCGAACCACCGTTAATTCTGTAGAATTTTTGAGTTGTTGTTTTTAATGCACCAAAATCTCCAAAAGGTGAGTTTTTAACAAACTGATTTAAGTCGATTACGTTTTGAACAGTACCTTTTCCATAAGATTGTTTACTTCCTATAACAATTCCTCTTTTATAATCTTGTATTGCAGCAGCAAAAATTTCTGAAGCAGATGCTGAAAAATTATTGATTAAAACGACAAGAGGTCCATCCCATTGCACTTTAGGGTTGTGATCGTATAATACTTCTTTTTTTGAAGAAGCCGATTTAATTTGAACAACTGGTCCTTCTTTGATAAACAAACCTGTAATATCCACAACGGTTTTCAAAGATCCACCACCATTATCTCTCAAATCCATAACAATACCTTGAACTCCTGCTTTTTTAAGTTTTTCAACTTCTGCAGCAACGTCTTTAGCGGCGTCACGGTTGTCATCATTTTCGAAATCGATATAAAACTTAGGCAAATAAATAACTCCGTATTTAACACCATTTTTGTTGACAATACTAGATTTAGCATAGGTTTCTTCAATCTCTACTACATCACGAATTAGAGTTATTATTTTTATAGAACCATCAACTTTTTTAACTGTCAAAGCTACTTTTGTACCTTTAGGACCTTTAATTTTTTTCACTACATCGTCAAGTCTCATACCTACCACTTCCACTGGCTCTGCAGATCCTTGCCCAACTTTTAATACAACATCTCCTGGTTCAAGTTCTTTATTACGCCATGCAGGCCCTCCAGAAATTAATTCTGAAATTTCTGTAAAATCACCTTTCTTTTGCAATCTAGCTCCAATGCCTTCTAACTTTCCACTAATACTAATGTCAAATCTTTCTTTTTGCTCTGGAGCAAAGTAAAAAGTATGTGGATCGTATTGTGTTACAATTGAATTAATGAAAATTTCAAACCAATCGTCACGCTGTAATTCTTCTACAAATTCGAAATAATCATTTAATGATTTTAATGTAGACTCTCTTGCCTCCTTCTCTAATTGTGAAAAAGTTTTAGGAGTATAACTAGGATCTTTTACTTTTTTATCTTCTTCTAATTTTTGCTTATCAACAACAGAAGCTAAAACAGAAAGTTTCATTTGAAGTCTCCATCTGTTTTTTAATTCAGAATAGTTTTTTGCAAATTCATTTTTATCAGAATCTATATTAAGACTTTCATCAGAACTAAAACTAATCGCTTTATCACTCAATGCTTTGTAAACCACTTTAGATTCTGACATACGTTTTTGCAATCTTTCGTATACCAGATTAAAGAATGACAAATCTCTAGCTTTTATTAAATCATCAAGTTTTGTTTCATAAACCTTAAACTCTTTGATGTCTGATTCCATGAAAAATCTTTTTGATGGATCAATAGCATCTAAGAAATCATTATATACTCCTTTCGAAAATTCATCATTCATGGTTTCAGGAGCATAATGCCCTTTTTCAATAACAAATTCGATTAATTCAAGCAACATTTTATCTTTCTCAGGATCATACTGAACTTTTGGCCTGAAACTCCATAGCGTAGCAGAGATTGCCACGACAACCAACATTAATTTATAGTTCTTTTTCATAAAAGTTAAAATTGCATTCATAATTGAAACTAAAGTACACAAAAAACTATGCCAAGATTTTCTTTCTTACATAATTTTTTGTTAAACATGTAAATTTAGCAAGAAGCACATAAAAATGTTTAATTTAGCAATACTTTTTTTATGTTAAATTTTGAGCCAAAATCATGGACAAGCCTCTTATTCTAGTAACTAATGACGACAGCATAGTAGCTCCGGGTATTAGAACTCTTATCGACATTGCAAGACAAATTGGAAATGTAATTGTTGTAGCTCCCGATAGTCCACAAAGTGGAATGGGACACGCAATAACAGTAAACAACACTTTACAGATTAACAAAATTTCTGAAGATGGAGCTGAAGTAACAGAATACACTTGTTCTGGAACCCCTGCTGATTGTGTAAAAATTGCAAAAAATGAAATCTTAAAGCGAAAACCAGATCTTTGTCTTTCTGGAATAAATCACGGCTCAAATTCATCAATAAACGTAATTTATTCAGGGACTATGAGTGCTGCAGTTGAAGCCGGCATTGAAGGCATTCCTTCAATAGGTTTTTCATTAGCCGATTTTAGTTGGAAAGCTGATTTTGAACCCATCAAAGATTATGCAAAAAAAATAATAGAAGAAGTTATAAAAAACAGATTACCACAAGGCGTTGTCTTAAATGTAAATTTTCCTAAGCTAAAAAAGAAAGATATTAAAGGCATTAAAATTTGCAGACAAGCGAATGCTAAATATGAAGAGAAATTTGACAAAAGAATTTCTCCTTTTGGAAAAGAATACTATTGGCTTTCTGGTCAATTTATAAATAACGACAAAGGAGAAGATACAGATGAATGGGCTCTTAAAAATGGTTATATTTCAATCGTACCTGTACAGTTCGATTTGACTGCTCATCATGCTATTCAACAACTTAATACTTGGAACCTATGAAAAAAATAGATCTTTTATACGGGGCCTTAATTGGTTTTTTCACCACTTTTATAGGTGTTTTTATTTATTTAAAACTAACAACTGATTTAAGCTTTTTAGACGGAATTCAAACAATGAAAAGTCAAGGGCTACTCGGAAAAGTCATAACACTTGGTGCTATACTGAATATAATTGCTTTTTTTACTTTACTAAAATTCAATAAAGAACTAATGGCTCGTGGTATTGTATTGGCTACTATTTTACTAACTGTTTTGACATTATTCGTTTAAAATGAAATACTATATTATTGCTGGAGAAGCATCAGGCGATTTGCATGGTTCTAACTTAATGAAAAACATTTTCATAGAAGATCCAAAAGCAGAAATCCGTTTTTGGGGTGGTGATTTAATGCAAGAAGCTGGCGGAACGTTAGTCAAACACTTTCGTGATTTGGCTTTTATGGGTTTTATTGAAGTAGTTGCCAATTTAAAAACGATTTTAAATAACATTAAAATTTGTAAAACTGATATTTTAAGCTTCAATCCCGATGTAATTATTTTTATTGATTATCCTGGGTTTAATATGAGAATTGCCAAATGGGCAAAGAAATTAAACATAAAAACGCATTACTATATTTCACCTCAAATTTGGGCTTGGAAAGAAAATAGAATAAAATCCATTAAAAGAGATGTAGACAAAATGTATGTTATACTCCCTTTTGAGAAAGATTTTTATGAGAAAAAACACAACTTTCCAGTTGAGTTCGTTGGTCATCCATTAATTGATGCTATTCATAATAGAAAAGTTAGTGATCCGATAGTATTTAAAAAAGAAAACAATTTGGATGAAAGACCTATAATTTCTCTTTTACCAGGAAGCAGAAAACAGGAAATTTCAAAAATGCTTTCTGAAATGCTTTCTGTAGTTGATGATTTTAAAGACTATCAATTTGTTATAGCAGGCGCTCCAAGCCAAGACTTTGAATTTTACAAACAATTTTTGACTAATGAAAGTGTACACTTTGTTTCCAACAAAACCTATGATTTACTAAGCGTTTCGCATGCGGCATTAGTTACTTCTGGTACTGCGACACTTGAAACTGCGTTATTTAAAGTTCCTGAAGTTGTTTTATATAAAGGAAGTTGGGCTTCTTATCAAATTGCGAAAAGAATCATTACTCTAAAATACATTTCGTTAGTAAATCTTATCATGGATAAAGAAGTGGTTACAGAGTTGATTCAAGACAATTGTAACAAAAAACAAATAAAACTTGAGCTTACTAAAATCCTATCTGAAGATTACAGAAAAACACTTTTAGACAACTATGATTTACTAGAGCAAAAACTTGGAGGTGAAGGTGCTAGCAGCAAAACAGCTCATTTAATTTATTCGAGTATAAAATAATTTAAGTTTTTTCTTACAATTTTGTATTTTCGATTTATGAAAATACATGAATTTCCTATTGTAAAAATTACAATATTTTTTATAATTGGTCTCCTAACGGGTTATTATTTAGAAATTGATTTGACATACTCAGCTATAATTCAAATTGTGTCAATTCTTGTCTTTTGCATTTCTTTTTATTTCTCAAATAAAAAATTCACTCAAACCAATACATTTGGTGCTTCAACTTTGTTTTTATTTTTCTGTATTGGTATAACAACCAATATTCTTAATGATAACAGGATTAATAAAGAACATTACACTCATCAATCAAGCATACTTGAGAGACACAACTTTGTAATTATTACTAGAGAAAAACTTAAAACCACTTTAAAAAACCAACGATGCCTTGCCGAAATAATAAAAATCGACAACAAGAAAAGTAGCGGAAAAATAATTTTAAATATAAAAAAGGAAGAGAAAAACAATGATTTTGTGTCTGGAACTAAACTTTATATTTCAGGTTTTTTAACACCAACACAAAAACCCAATAATCCAAATCAGTTTGATTATTCAACCTATCTTAAACACAAAAACATTTACGCTCAAATTTATACTACTTCTGAAAAAACAAAAATCAGCAATGAGGTTCAAAAAGACATATATCATTACATCTTTAAATTCAGAGAAAAAATCATAACAAAACTCAAAGCCAGTGGATTTAATCATGAAGAGCTTTCGGTTCTTTCAGCATTAATTTTGGGACAACAACAAGACATTTCACCCGAGATTCAAAAAGATTATCAATTTGCTGGAGCTGTACATATTTTATCTGTTTCAGGAATGCATGTGGGATTTATAATGCTTTTTATTTCATTCTTACTTAAACATTTACCAAACAACAAAAAATCAAATTTCATCAGAATAATCATAACTTTGCTCTCTTTATGGATGTTTTCACTAATTGCAGGTCTGTCTCCATCAGTAGTTCGTTCTGCAGCTATGTTCAGTTTTGTTGCGATTGGGAGTGTAATAAACAGGCAAAACAATATGTTTCACACCATTATTGTTTCATTACTAATCATCCTTTTAATAGAACCAGGTTTTATCTTTGATATTGGTTTCCAACTGAGCTATCTGGCATTATTCTTCATTATTTGGTTACAACCAATACTAAAAAAATTATGGACGCCTAAAAATAAAATCATTACCTTTTTTTGGGACATCTTAACGATTTCAATAGCAGCACAAATAGGCACATTACCTCTAAGCATCTATTACTTTCATCAATTCCCAGGTTTATTCTTTATAACAAACTTGGTTTTAGTACCAACGGTATTTATAATTATGATATTAGGAAGTTTATTAATGCTTTTTTCTTTAATAGATTTCATACCAATATATCTTTTAAAAACGGTTGAAATTTCAGTGTTTATAATGAATTCTTTTATAAAAGAAATTGCATCTATAGAATCTTTTGTACTTAAAAACATACCATTAACGTTTACTTTACTACTGGCTTCTTATTTAGTAATTACTGCAACTATTTTACTTTGTAAAAAACTTAATTACGCAAGAACACTTACTCTATTAGTTAGCTGTATCATCTTTCAGATTTCACTAATAGAAGCAAATTGGGAATCGAAAAGTCAGGATAATTTAATCATTTTTAATTCTAAGAAGAAAAGTATCTTGAGTTTTAAAAAAGGAAATGAGTTAGAAATTGCCTGCGACACTACAATAACTGAAGACAGTTTTGAAAGAAATACAATTCAGTCATACGCAACAGCAAACTACAGTACAATTACAAAAACAGATCTAATCAAAAATTGTTATTTTTATAAGAATAAAAAAATAATAGTAATTGATAAAGAAGTCATATCCAAGTTTATCACGAAAGCAGATGTTGTTATCATTAGAAACTCTCCAAAAATTAATTTGGCACGATTACTACAAAAAGCAAAACCGGAGATTGTTATAGCAGATGCGTCAAACTACAAAAGCTATGTAGTTTTATGGAAAGAAACTTGTAGAAACAAAAATATCCCTTTCCATAGCACTCATGAAAAGGGATATTATAAATTATAAACATTTTTAAGACTTAGCTTTCAATTTTTTTGTCATAGCTTTTTTTTCTTCTTTTGTATATGGAATAAACTTAGCTATAATTTGATTTGCACCATCTAACCAAGCAGAAGGCCCTCCTGCAACATATCCTGTACTTCCTAATTGTTCGAAATTAATTTTCCCGTCTTTATCAGTTGCTTTTACAAACCAAACAGTAGGAAATCCTCTAATGGCAAACATTTGTTGTAATTGTGCATTTTGAGCTTTTACATCATCAGTTTGAGCACTTCTTCTTGGATAATCGAGTTCTACTAAAACAACTTTTTCTTTTGCCCATTTTTCAAATTCAGGGGTTTTAAAAACTTCTTTTTGCAAACGAATGCACCAACCGCACCAGTCACTTCCTGTGAAGAACATAAAAATAGGTTTATTTTCTTTGTTAGCAATCTCAACCGCTTCTTTTACATTTGTATGCCATTTTAATGATTCTTCATTATCATTATTTTCAGCAAAGCTAAAAATCAAAAATATAGGCAACAAAAACAATAAGTATTTTATTTTTTTCATAGTCTTATTTTAAAAACCTTAATAATTCTTCAGGAGTCTTAAAACCTGTAGCCTTTTCTTCAACCTCACCATTTCTATTAAGAATATAAATTGATGGATATCCTTCAACCTTTAAATATGAAGTTAATTGATGTGCACTATTTCTTCCTTTTCTATTAGGATCAAAGTTTGGGTTATTAAAACTTGCTCCTTTATAATTTACTACAGAATTCCCTTCAGCATTGAACTTAACTGCATAATAATTTCTATTAATTACTTCAGAAACCTCAGGGTGTTGTAGTGTATTTGTTTCAAACATTTTGCACTGAGAATACCAATCAGTGTACACTTCCATGAAAATAGGCTTAGGATTCTTTTTTTGGCGAGCTAAAGCTTCGTCAAGAGACATCCATCGTATCTCTTGCGCTTGAACACTTAATGCCCCCAAAAACAATAATAATCCTAAAAGTAACTTTTTCATCATTCAATTTTTATTTTCAATATCTCAAAAACAATGCCGAAAATACAAAATTATTTAACGTCTTGCATTAATTTTCTAACCAATGGTGAAATAGCTATTAACGCAACGCCTGCAATCAAAGCATACAGTCCCAACTGCTGATAACCATCTGCATAAGTATTTAATTTTTCAAGATTAGATGCATTCTCAGAAGCTTCTGCAATTCCTGCTCCTAACAAACCTGCAAAATACTGTCCATACGCACTTGCTAAAAACCACATCCCCATTATGACTGCTTGTGTTTTTTGAGGGGATAATTTGGTCATAGCACTCATTCCAATTGGTGACAAACACAACTCTCCAAAAGTAATGATAAACCATCCAAAAGTGAATAAATCTAGCGAAGTTTTTCCATCAGAACCTGCAAAAAATTTTGTGTAATAGAAAATCCAAAAACCTCCTGCAAGAAATAAAAATCCTAAACCAAATTTCACAACAGTATTAGGCTCAATTTTCTTTTTTGCCATCCATAACCATACCATTCCTACTAATGCTGCGAAAGCAATTACGAATAATGAATTGGCTGAATTATTCACTCCGTTTGGATCTAATTTTATACCTAAAACAGTATTATTTAAATTATTGGCTGCAAATAAACTTAATGAGCCACCGCTCTGTTCGAAGAATGCCCAGAAAAATATTGAGAATATTATGAATACTAAAGCAGCTAACAATTTCATATTTTCTGACTTAGAGAAATTTTTCATCTCATAAAGCAAATACAAAATAGAAGCAGGACCAATAATCATCATGAAATAATCTGTGTACTCTGTATTAGCAACCATTAAAATTATTACAGGGATAATGGCTAATGATCCAATATATGTTACAATCTCAAATACTTTACGTTTAGAGTTTTCTAAATGAGCCAATGGCGACAAACCAATTTCTCCCAAACTTTTTTGCGTTTGTGTAAAAGTCAACAAACTTATAATCATCACGATTGATGCGAAACCAAAAGCATAATTCCAACGCAAATGTTCAGGAACTAATGAAGACCAAAGATTTCCATTAGCCACAGCAATACAAATATACCCTCCAATTAAGGCTCCTAAATTCACCCCTGCATAAAACAATGAAAATCCAGCGTCACGTCGCACATCTCCATCCTTATATAGCTGCCCAACCATTGATGAAATATTCGGTTTAAAAAAACCCGTTCCTACAATTGTGAAAGAAATTCCAATAAAGAAAAAGTTTTTAGGATCTAAAGCCAAAATAATACTTCCTACAATCATTAATAATCCACCCCAAAACAAAGAACGACGAAGTCCTAAAATTTTATCTGCAAATAAGCCTCCAATAAATGTAAAAGCATATACCCAAGCCTGAGTTGCTCCATATTGTAAATTAGCAGTTGTTTCATTCATTGTTAGCTGACTTACCATGAAAACGGTAAGCATACCTCGCATTCCATAGAAACTAAAACGTTCCCACATTTCGCTAAAAAACAAATACCAAAGTTGTTTTGGATATTTCCCTTTAAAATTTTGAATTTCTTCTAACGTTGTTGCCATACTAATTAATCCCTCTTTCTTTCATTACTTTATTTAACTGTTTCAATAAGGCAAACATCAATAATGTTGCAAACATTAATAGTCCAAAATTAACCCAGAAGAAGTTTGATTTATCATCATACTTATCCCACATTGATGCTAATACTCCCGACAATTTGTTTCCAATAGACGTTGCTAAGAACCAACCTCCCATCATTAACGAAGTAATATTAACTGGACTTAGTTTAGAAACCACAGAAAGCCCCATTGGTGACAATAATAATTCTCCAATAGTAATTACTCCATAATTAGCAAACAACCACAAAACAGATACTTTTTCAGAACCATTTTGTCCAGCTTTTACAGCTAGAACCATTACTAAAACCGATAAAGCAGAAATTAATAATCCGAAAGCAATTTTTGTAGGTGTTGATGGTTCCTTCTTACGACTTCTTAAATAAGTAAAGAAAGCTACTATCAAAGGCGTCAGAGCTATAACCCAAAAAGGATTAATTGATTGGCTTAAATTAGAAGCCCAAACTGAAATTTTAGCATCTTCTTTAGGCAATTTATCTTTAGCAACGTTTCTAAAATATAATGGATAATTAACCTCTTTAATTACCTCTCCATCTTTTTTCTGAATTCTAAAAGCATGATCATAAAGTGCAACCGAATCTTTTTTGTATTCTAATTCTTTGGTTAAATAAATTTTATCAGTAACTGTTTTAGCAATGCCCGTAACTTCTCTATCTGTATATTTATCTCCCCAATTATTTAACGCCGAACCATTTAATTTAAAAACAGCCCAAAATAAAATCACAACCGCAAATATCGCCAATAAAGCACCTATTGGTTTCTTATCATCTTCTTTTGCTTTAAAATAAAGACTTGAATAAAACAACACTACAGGAATACATGCAAAAATAAAAGCATCTGTACTATCTGATCCAAAAATTGCACTGTCTAAATTTGCTTCTGAAGCCACTCCTTTGATTAACCATCCAATCACTCCGAAAACTACTGATGGCACTAAAATAAACATTACAATTTTCCAGAATGGCATATCCCCTTCTTGGGTGCCTTTTTTTCCTGTTTTGTCCCCATAATGTTTAGTTCCTAAAACAAATACTATTACTCCAATAAACATTCCGATACCTGCCACAGAGAATGCCGCTGCCCAACCAAATAAATTCTCAAAAACGGCTCCAAAAAAGTTACAAATAAAGGCTCCAACATTTATACCCATGTAGAAGATATTGTAACCTTCATCCTTTTTGGATTTATATTCTTCATCATTATAGAAATTCCCTAATAAAGTAGAAATATTTGGCTTAAAAAACCCATTACCAACGATTACTAAAGTCATAGCTAGGTATAACATAGGTAAACTATGAATCCCCATCATTAGGTAACCAGCCCCCATCATTAATCCACCAGAAATAATAGAAGTACGATATCCTAAATATCTATCTGCAACCAAACCACCTATAAAAGGAGTCAAAAACACCAAAGCGATAAAAGTTCCATATAAATCGGAAGCTTCAGCTTCGGTCATGGCAAAGCCCGTTTCAACATCTTTTAGGTAAAGGGTAAAAATTCCAATCATTAAGTAATAACCGAAACGTTCCCACATTTCAGACAAAAACAAAAAAGGCAAAGCCTTAGGATGTGATTTCCACATAATTTTATTCAATTTGGTGTTAAAAAAAGTCCCGCTTAAAGCGGGACTTGAAAGATACAAAAATATTTTTTAATGGAATTATCTCACTCCGTGCATCATTTTTTTCAACTTTGGTGTCAAGGCAAACAAAATGATTGATGCAATACCACACAATACAACAAATACCATAAAGAACTCATATAAATTATGAATTTCAAAACCTGCAAACACTGGATTTGTAGCACTAATTTGGTTATCAGTCAACAATTTTAATTGTTCAGCTGTTGGAGTAACAGTCTTATCTAACACACCTTGTAAATCGATTCCTAATTCTTGTGCTTTTTTGAATTTATCACCAGTTGCTGGTAAAATTGAACCTAAAGTCCCTGATAAAGCATATCCTGCAGCATTAGAAATAAAGAATACTCCGTAAGCCAATGAAGCAAAACGTTTAGGAGATAATTTACCAACCAATGATAATCCGATTGGAGATAAACACAATTCACCAAAAGTTTGAATTAAGTATAATAAAATTAACCAATAAATAGCTAACAAACCACTGCTTCCTAAATCTTTCACATTGTGTGCAATAATGAAATAGCTCAAAGCGATTAATGCTAAACCAAAAGCTTGTTTAACAGTTGATATTGGCTCTTTTCCAGATGCTCTTAATTTATCCCATAATAAACTGAATGGAAATGCAAACATAACTACGAATAATCCGTTGAAAATTTGCACCATTGAAGGGGGCATATTCCAACCAAAAAAATTACGATCTGTTTGGTTATCTGCAATGAATGTCAAAGAAGAACCGGCCTGCTCAAAAGCTGCCCAGAAGAAAATAATAAAGAATGACATGATGTAGATTACCCAAATACGTTGTGTTTCTACTTTTGTCAACGTTTTATCTAAAAGAATTAATAATGCTAACGATATCCCACTTGAATAAATGATAGGATAAATAATAGTTTTAACTACATTATCTCCTTCGGTTGTATAATGAAAAGCAAAAAACAAAGCTACAAATACAGCTATTGCAGTAAAAATTGAAGTCATAGTAAAATGAGCTTTTTGAGACTCTCCTTCTTCATAATCTGAAGCATCGTGACCTGATGGTAATCCGCCAATTGGTTTTCCTTCAGGCGTTACCACATATTTATTTTTCAATACGAAGAAAACAACAGTACCAATTAACATTGCAATTGCTGCAGCTAAGAATCCCCATTTGAAAGCATGAATATCTCTGATTCCGCCAGCATCTTTAACATCTCCAACAAATGGACAAATAAACTGACCTAAGAAAGCCCCAATATTGATACCCATATAGAAAATCGTGAAAGCTGTATCTAATTTTGTTTTTTCTTGTTTTGGATATAAACTCCCTACCATTGATGAGATATTCGGTTTAAAGAATCCATTTCCAAAAATGATAATACCTAAAGCACTCCACAATAAAGTATTTGCTAAGCTTAAGTTTGTACCAAAAACGCTAGCACTAAAGAACAACAACAATTGGCCAATAGCCATCATAGTTCCTCCTAATAAAATACAGTTTCTGTTACCAAAGAAACGATCTGAGATAAATCCGCCCAATAACGGCGTTAGATAACATAGTCCAAGAAAACCTCCATAGATTAATGAAGCATCTGCTTCTTTCATCATCAAAGAATTTACCATGAACAATGTTAAAATTGCTCTCATTCCGTAGAAGTTGAAACGCTCCCACATTTCGGTTCCAAATAACACCCACAATCCTTTAGGATGTCCTTGCTTTATTGTTGCTTCACTCATTTTATTGTTTTTGGTTAATAAATATAAAATTATAGTTTTTCTTTAATGAAATTTGTCATTTTAGTGTATAACTGTAAACGTGTTTTTCCTCCAAAAATACCGTGATTTTTATCTGGATAAATTGCCCAATCAAATTGCTTGTTCGCTTGTACTAAAGCTTCAACCATTTTCATTGTATTTTGCACATGTACATTATCATCTGCCGTTCCGTGAATTAATAAAAAGTTTCCTTTTAATTTGCTCACATGATTTATAGGTGAATTATTATCATAACCACTTGCATTTTCTTGAGGTGTTTGCATATAACGCTCAGTATAAATGCTGTCATAATATCTCCAAGACGTAACTGGCGCTACAGCAATCGCTGTTTTAAACACATCAGCTCCTTGAAAAATACAGTTTGACGCCATAAATCCTCCAAACGACCAGCCAAATATACCAATTCTAGATTTATCTACATAAGAATACGTTCCAAATACCTTTGCAGCATCAATTTGATCTTCCACTTCGTATTTTCCTAATTCTTTTTGAGTACATTTTTTGAAATCGGCACCTTTGAAACCAGTTCCACGGCCATCAACACAAGCAACGATATATCCTTGTTGAGTCAACATCATAAACCAATAATCATCAGTTCCATTCCAGTTATTATCAACTTGCTGTGAACCAGGGCCTGAATATTGATACATAAATACAGGGTATTTTTTATTTGCATCAAAATCTTTTGGCTTAATCATCCATGCATTTAACTTATGCCCTTTTTCAGTAGTTAATTCAAAAAACTCTTTAGATGGCAAATTATAAGCAGTTAACTTTTCTTCAAGTTTTTCATTCGAAGCAATAACTTTTATCTCTTTGCCTGATTTAGTTTCATGTAATGTATACTTTGGTGCATTTTTAGCACTTGAGAATGAGTTAATGAAATATTGGAAATTTGGACTAAAAGTAGCATTGTTTGTTCCTGTTAGTGTTGACAAACGTTTTTTACCACTTCCGTCTAATTTTATTGCATATACATCGCGGTTAATTGATCCATTTTCAACAGATTGATAATAAATCATTCCATTCTTCTCATCAAAACCATAATAGTTTGTTACTTCCCAAGCTCCTTTAGTAATTTGCTTTTTCAGTTTACCTGTTTTGTCATAATGATAAATATGGTTGTAACCGTCTTTTTCTGAAGTCCAAATAAAGCTATTGTCTTTCAAGAAAGTTAAGTTATCTGTCACATCAACATACGCTTTATCTTTTTCGTTTAAAACAACTTTAGTTGTTCCAGAATTTCCATCAACAAATAATAAATCTAAGTTATCTTGATGACGGTTTAACACCTGAGCAGATAATGTGTTTACATCATTCGTCCATTCGATACGAGCAATATAAAAATCACTGTATTTATCTAAATTGATTTTTTGAGTTTTACCTGTTTTTGCATCATAAACATGTAATGAAACTATTGCATTCTTCTCTCCTGCTTTAGGATATTTGAAAACATTTTGTGTTGGATATAAACCTTCGTTATACATATCCATCGAAAATTGAGGCACATCAGTTTCGTCAAAACGAATAAACGCAATCTTATCTGAACCTAAATTCCAATCATAAGCCTTTACAAAAGAAAACTCTTCTTCATAAACCCAATCCGTAACACCATTAATGATGCTGTTTTTCTTACCATCTGTTGTAATTTGTGTATGCTTTTTTGAAGCCAAATCATATACATACAAATTGTTTTGGTACACATAGGCCACTTTAGTTCCATCGGGTGAAAAAGTAGGTTCTTGTACTTTATAATCAGCCAATTTTGTTAATGACTTCGAAGCGATGTCATAAATAAAGAAATCGGCAACAAACGAATGACGGAAAATCTGATCACTATTATTAGCAATCAATAATTTCTTTTCATCTTTACTAAAAGTATATGAATCGACACCTTGTAATGCTGTAAAATCTTTGCTATCAAGTAAAGTTGCGACCTTATTTAGTGTAGCAAAATCATATAGATTGATTTGTGATGATTTTGATGCTCTATCAAAATCTAAAACTGTGTATTGATTTGTATTTTTCATCGCTTCAAGAGCAGTCATTCCCTGCGCTCTAAAAGCTCCTGTCCAAATCTCGTCTAAAGTTAATTGCTTTTGAGCCAACATTGAAATTGAAACAAAAAGCAATACAAAAACCGAAGTAATTTTATTTTTCATTATCGAATTGATGATTAAAGGGCCAATTTTAAGGAAAAAAACCGAAATAACGACTTATTTTTTTGTTAAATAGATATTCTGAGTCGATTCTTCTGTCCAATTCAAGTACTAATTCTATCTTTGCATCTGTAAAAAAGAATATAAAATGACCAAAGCAGTTAGCGGATTTTCGAAATTAACGAAAGAAGAAAAAATCAACTGGATCGTTGAAACTCATTTTTCAAATGCAGTAGAAGCCAAAAATATCATCAAACAATATTGGAACGATGATTTGGCGTTACAAAAACTTCATGACGAATTTATTGAAAACACGATAACCAATTTTTACCTACCACTAGGAGTAGCTCCTAATTTTACCATAAATGGAAAAAATTACACTATTCCCTTTGCAGTTGAAGAAAGCTCTGTAGTTGCAGCAGCGAGTAAAGCAGCTAAATTTTGGGGAAATCGTGGCGGATTTAAAGCTACCATTATCAACACCGAAAAAATTGGTCAGGTCCATTTTATTTACAATGGTGATAAGTCAAAATTAGAGCAATTTTTTACCGAAGTAAAACCTAAATTTTTCACTGAAACCGAAAGCATTACCAAGAACATGCAAAAACGCGGTGGTGGAATTTTAGACATTGAACTTCGTGATAAAACTTCTGATTTAGAAAATTACTATCAACTTCACGCAACTTTTGAAACTAAAGATTCAATGGGGGCAAACTTCATCAATTCATGTTTGGAACAATTTGCCAAAACATTGAAAGAAGAAGCACAAAATTATATTTCATTCAGTGAAGAAGAGAAAAACATCACAGTTGTGATGAGCATTTTATCTAATTATGTTCCTAACTGTTTGGTTCGTGCCGAAGTTTCTTGTTCTATTGAGGAATTATCTGAAAAACACATTGAAAATCCACAGGAATTTGCCGAGAAATTTGTTCAGGCGGTGCGCATTGCCGAAATAGAGCCTTACAGAGCAGTTACCCACAACAAAGGGATCATGAACGGAATTGACGCCGTTGTAATAGCTACTGGTAACGATTTTAGAGCTGTAGAAGCAGGTGTTCATGCTTATGCTTCTCGCAATGGAAAATACTCAAGTTTATCACATGCTAAAATAGAAAATGGCATTTTTACTTTTTGGATGGAAATTCCGTTAGCACTTGGGACTGTTGGAGGATTAACCAGTTTACATCCATTAGTAAAAGTAGCATTAGAAATGTTAGAAAAACCAAGTGCACAAGAGTTAATGCAAATCGTGGCAGTTGCTGGATTAGCGCAAAATTTTGCTGCATTACGTAGTTTAACAACAACTGGAATTCAACAAGGACATATGAAAATGCACTTAATGAATATTTTAAATCAGTTTAATGCCAACGAAGAAGAGCGCAAACAAGTAGTAAAGCATTTTGAAAAAAATACAGTTACTCATAGTGCGGTAGTAGATTATTTAGCAGAAATTAGAAAGTAGTTTTGAAACAGACCTTTTATAGTAACGGAAAACTTTTAATCACTGGTGAATATGTAGTTCTTGATGGTGCTAAAGCATTGGCTTTACCCACTAAGTTTGGTCAAAGTTTAATTATTGAAGAAACAAATTCAGGAATAATTCAGTGGAAAAGTTTTGACAGTGATGGAAGTATTTGGTTTGAAAGCGAATTCAATCTAGAAGATATTTTACAAAAAAGAGAATTTAAAGACAATAAGATCAAAACAACTTTGATTGAAATATTGCATCATGCTGTTTTGTTAAATCCAAACTCTTTAAAAACCAATATAGGTTACAAAATCACAACAGAACTTACATTTCCTAAATTTTGGGGATTAGGCACTTCTTCTACCTTGATAAACAATATTGCACAGTTGTTTCAAATTGATGCCTTTACATTACTTAAAAATAGCTTTGGAGGCAGTGGTTACGATATTGCTTGCGCACAAAATAACTCTCCTATTATTTATCAGTTAGAAAATAATACTCCAATAATTACTCCAATACAATTTAAACCAAGCTTTAGCGAAAAGATATTTTTTGTTTATCTTAATAAAAAACAAAGCAGCAAAGCAGCGATCACCAATTATTATAACAAGCAAGCGAATATCCAAAAAATAATTCCAGCAATAAATAAAATTACTAACAGAGTTATTAATGCTTCTGAAACTAAAACATTTGCTCTTGCTTTAAAAGAACACGAAATCGAATTAAGCAACATTTTGGAATCGCTGACAATACAAGAATCTTTATTTAGTGATTTTGATGGTGTAATAAAAAGTCTTGGAGCTTGGGGAGGCGATTTTGTCTTGGCAATTTCAAAAGATGATCCTACAACTTATTTTAAAGAAAGAGGATATCAAATTATCATCCCATATAAAGATATGATTCTCTAAAAAAATAAAAGGCCTCGCACATTGTGAGGCCTTTTTATATTATATCCCGATTTCAATTATTAATTGAACTCAGCTCTGTTATCTTCGATTTCAGCATTCTTTCTTAAAGCACCATAAACTCTTCCAGCTGCAGAACCTTTAGATTGTGAATTTACTCTTGTAACCACATCTTTGTAATCTTTAACAGCAGGTGCTTTTGTAGTAGATTTAACTTTAATTTTGAAAACTCCTGAATTACCAGCAATTGTTTGAGAAACAACCCCAGGTTTTATTGAAAATGCAGTTCCAACAACTTTTGGCTCAGGACCAATAGTTTCGATAAATGAACCAGCAGCAGCAACATCTTTAGCTTCTTTAACTGGTGAACCTGTAGCTTTAGAAACAGCTTCTAAAGTAGTACCAGTCATTTTAGCTTCAATTAATTTAGCTTTTTTCTCATTTCTTAATTTAGTACCAAAAGCATTTTTAGCATCTTCAATTGGCATTAGACCTTCTGCATTAACTTTCTTTAAACGAGCAACTACACTTCCTACTTTAGTGTTAAATCTTTTGATTTCACCTTCTTTAGCTCCAAATGCCCAACGAACGATTTCTCTTTGATCACCAATTCCTTGAATATTCTCATCTAGAGCTAACACTTTTGCAAGTGGAGCGATAGTTAATTTATTTTCTTTTGCAGCTGTAGCGAAATCTTTTTCATTAGCTGCCATTTCAAACTTAGTAGCTTTTGTAAATACTGCATCACTAGTTGCTTCTGAAGGAATAATTTTTTGAGCAATAGTTGCTAAACGAATTCCATCTTGTTTATCTGTTACGTTGATAATGTGGAAACCAAATTCTGTTTCAACTAAACCAATTTTTCCAACTGGATTTCCAAAAACAAAGTTTTCAAAGTTTTTAGTCATTTGTCCTTTTGAAAAATAACCTAAGTCACCACCTTGCTGTTTTGAAGAATCGTCAGAATTAGTAAATGCTAACATTGCAAATGATCCAGGATTTGCCTGTAATTGAGCTAATAATTCGTTAGCTTTTGCTTGTGCTTCTTCCTTAGTCCTAGTCGCTTGAGATCTAGCAGCTCCTTTATAAGCTAATAAAATATGACTAGCTTTAGCATTGATTCCTGATTTTTTACCTAATGATTTAGAAATACAGTAATAATCCCCAAACATATATGGTCCATAAGTACCTCCTTGAGGTGTATTGAAAATTGCTTCTGCATGTTCAACAGGTAAATCTTTTTTAGCGATATATGTAGAATCGTATTTAATATCTGAATTTGTGTTTACAAAATCAATAACATTAGTTGTATTACGGAAACCAGCAACAGTATCATTCTTACCAGTTGCAGCATTATAAACTACTGAAGAGTTCATCAAAGCATTAACTTTATCTTTTACTGCTTTTTCGTCCTCAGCAGATGGTTTGTCTTCGATTAAAACGAATTCAATTTCACGAGATTCTTCAGCTTTATACTTTTTCTCGTTCTTTTTCATGTAAGCGATAATTTCGCTATCTGTCAATTCTACTTTCTTATCATCAATTGTTGAATAAGGAACAGAAACTACATCAAAAGTGACTTTATTGTTTTCCAACTCGTAGTTAAATTTACCTTCCGCTTGAGTAGTATAAAAACCAGATTTCACCATTGTGTTATACATTTGCTCAACAGCAAATTGTGACAATGATTTTTCGTATGCCAACCATTGTTGCCATCTTTCTGGTGATGAATTTTTAATAGAACCAATAAATTCATTAAACTTAGCTTTATCAAATTTACCAGCAGCATTTAAAAATTGAGGATTTTGTGCAAACTGAGGATCTTCTTTGATAATATTAATCAATTGATCGTCACCTAAACGCAATCCTAATTTTTCATATTGTCCTTCAAGTAAAACTCTTCTAACTTCCTGCTCCCAAACTCCATTAGTAGCTTGCATCATAGTTACTCCTTGTTGACTTTTTTGTGCATTATCAACTTTAATTCTAAAGTCTTCGAAAGGAATATCTACACCATTAATGGTACCTGCATTTCTTGTTCCTGTTCCAAAACCTTTATTTTCGATTAAAGCTCCAATAATAAACGCAAAAAGAGATAATCCCACAATTGCGATTACTAGTAATGAACGCTGTCTAATTTTAGATAAAACTGCCATTATATTATAATATTTTTTTATTCAGTGGGCGAAAATACAATTATCTATGAAATAATAAAAGATGTTCGCATTTATTTTAAGAGAAAGTTTAAATTTTTATTGATTCTTGTTCCTATCTTCAAATTTCTTAGCAAATTTTTTTCTAAAAAAAAACATACCAACAGCCATCAAAGCGAATAGAAGACTCAAATAAGCTTGATTTCTATTTGAATTGAATTTTGAAATTCCATCATATATAAAAAAAGCTGCAGCAACTAAATAAGCGTATTGTGTGTATTTTAAATAATTCATTTTTAAAGTTTTAAAGACTATATACTCCGTTAATTTTTTGTGTATCTAAGTGCTTAAAGTCCTTACTAAAATCTATCCCTTCACCATTGATAACATTTCCTTTATCAGTGAATTTATAATTCTTTTGTGTAAAGAACCATTCGTTTTTTTGATCGTAATACAATTGTTCTGTTTCCAACTTTTTACCTTCGTGCGTAGTTATAGTAACTTGTCCCCTTAAATCTATAAGATTAGAAACCGAATAGGAAATAGCATAATTTGAAGTAACAAAACTTTGATTTCCATTTTCGTCATAAATAGTTACCTTAATTCCTTTTGGAAATTCAGTGTAAGGAAAATCCAGATGTGAATAATCTAACATTTGAGGAGAAACTAAAACAGCTTTTATTTTTCCAGAATCAGTGTATTTTAAATCAAAATCCTGTGCCTCACCAACAGGATTTAATTCGGTAACATTAATTTTCCTAACCTCGTTAAAATTACTTTCACAAGAAATAAAAAAAAGTGTTGCTGCCACAGGAAGCATCACTTTTCTAAATATAATTTTAAACAGAGCGAATTGCATTAATTAATCGTATTTGCGTTTTACGAACCATCTATCGTTAAACGACAATCCAACAGAAAAGTTTTGATAATTCTCCTGAATTAGTCCAGAATCTACAGTTCCTCTTTTACCCAATTCGTAACTAAAATTAATATTCGAGAAACCACTTAATGGAAATCCAAAACCAAAAGTAGCAGCTTTATCTTTAATTGATTTAGAATTTAAAATCAAACCTGTATTTTCATAACGAAGACCAGCTCTATAAGTAATTCTTTTCAAATAGCTAGAAATAGAATTATACTTAGGAATATAGTATCCTCCCAAAGAAATTTTAGAAGCAGCCTCATAAGAAGCATTCTCTACAACTACGTTAGAATAATCTCCTTTACCTTGAAAACCAGACTCAAACCCAACAAACCATTTTTTATCTTGACCAATCCCAGAACCTATAGTAAATTTTGCAGGGAGTTTTACTTTTGAATCCTCAACATCAATATCCCTTGTATCCCAAACATTTTCTGTACCTAGAGCATTATATGTAATCTTAGCCAGTTCTCTTGTATTGTTCGAATTTAAATTTGAAGCAGGAGAAAAAGTAGCACTTGTGATAAAGTCATATTTTTTAATTTTTGTTTTATAACTAGCACCCGTAGTAATAACCAATCCACTCATTCTTGAATTATTCAATTCACGACTTCCAAATTGAACTCCAGATTTAAATTCTGACACACTTGTTTCTATTTCACCAAAATTATATGCAACATTTAATCCAAAACTCAATTTCTGTGTCACTTGATAAGATCCTGCAACAAAAAATCTATTTAACCCACCATCTCCAAAATATCTTTTAGCATTTGTTGACGTCTCTTTTAGAATTTTAAAACCAACAGAACTATAAGGCATTAAACCAAAATTAAGCCCAATTTTACCCACAGGAAATGCTACACTCAAATAATCAAATGAAGTTCTTTGTGCTTTTTCTTCTTCAGAAGCAGTTTTAAACTTACCTGGAGAAAATGTACCAGCAACTGTAAAAGTTGTCAGTTTTAAAGAAGAAAGCGCTGCAGGATTTTGCAAATTAAGATGAATACTATCATTTAAAATCCCAATACCCGCCATAGCTCTAGTATCAATTGTTCCTTTAAACTTAACTTCACCTATTCCGTAAAATGAATATGGCGAAGCAGTACCTTCTTGAGCAAATGTATTTAATGAAAAAAGGAATAGACTTCCTAAAATTATTTTCTTAATCATTGTTGATTTGATATTGATATAAACTGTTCAAACTTTCAAGTAAAAAATTTGAATTGGCAAATATGGTATTTTTTAATCGTTTAGCCAAAAAATTAGCGTCTCCACCAGTTAAAATTATGATAAAGTTTTCCTTTTCAGCCTTTATTGCATTTATATAACCATCTATTTCGAAAGTCAAACCATTTACAACGCCAGAATGCATCGAGTTGCTAGTCGAGTTTCCTACAACTTTTTCAATATCTTCTAACTCTAACAAAGGGAGTTTGGCAGTATAATTATGCATTGCTTCATAACGCAATCTTGTTCCTGGCGAAATTGCTCCACCATGGTAAACATCATTTTGATCAACATAATCATATGTCACGCAAGTTCCAGCATCGATAATTAATCTATTTTGGGCAGGAAATTGCAACACAGCTCCAGCAACCAAAACCATTCTATCTATCCCCAAGGTATTAGGTGTTGCATAATTATTTTGAAAAGGAAACGGCTGATCTCGATCTATAACATGAATTTTTATTCGGCCAAAAAGAAAATCCAAACCCTTTTCATCTATTTTCCCAACCGAAGAAAGTACTAAAACCTCAATATTGGAAAATTTTTTAAAAATTTTTTCAATAGATTCTTCAAGGGTTTCTTTTAGAAAAACAGATGTTTCCAAAACTGTATTTTGCTCAAATACAGCACTTTTTATTCTGGTATTTCCAACATCAATAGTTAATATCATTCTTGATTTTTTTGAGAAACAAAGGTAGTAATAGATTTTTTTAAAAAATTGTTTTGGATAAATGAAAAATGGTTCTATATTTGCACCCGCAATCAGCAAGTAGAAATGCTCAACTGAAAGCAACCAAAGGTGCCTTAGCTCAGTTGGTAGAGCAACGGACTGAAAATCCGTGTGTCCCTGGTTCGATTCCTGGAGGCACCACCTTAAAAAACCCACTCATAGAGTGGGTTTTTTGTTTTTATTCTTTTCCTACTCTTTCACTATTCGCTTGGTAACACTTCCCTCATTTGATTGAATTTTAAAGAAATAAATTCCCTTTTGAAAATCTGAAGTCGGTATTGTATTAGATAATTCTGTAAGATTATTTGCTCTAAGTAGTCTTCCATTCACATCATAAATTGTAACCGATGCATTAGTTAAGTTTTGGAAGTCTATGTTTAAGCTATTAGCCATTGGATTAGGATAGAGTTTTAAATTTGAAATTGTTTCAAATTCACTTACTGCCAAAGGTAAAATTGTAATTGTGTTTGCCACCGAATTTGTAACCCCTGAAGAACCACAAGACCAATTGGAACGATTCATAAAACGCGATTTCCATGTAGAAATATCAGTGGCAGTTGTTGGTCCTGTGTATTGCACCTGAACTTGTCTACATGGATCTATCATCCCTAAAGCGTTTATCCCATCTGTTAATGCGTTTTGACTACCATTCCCGTTGGGTAAGTTAGACGTAATTGCGTAGCCGTTAATATAAGAGCCATCTGGTGTCCAGCCATTTAGACCAATAAGAATTGATACAGTATTTATAACAATATTATTAAACCCCGTTACAAAATAAGGGTTAGAGGCATTACCCTGATAAACAAACAAATTCTCTCCATTAGAACTGACAACATCAGCTAATGACATTTGGTTCACAACAATAGATTGATTTTGAGGAGATCCTTCAACTGTTTTTAAACTTGCCATTCCTGAACCCAAAAAATTTAAATCCAGCACAGTACCAGAAGCCAAACTGGTTGTAGTTGTCCAAGTTATAGTACCCTCTCCAGAGAGATTAGAGCTATTTGTTTCCCATGCTCCGGGTGTACCGGTCAACCAACCTATATCTGTAAATTTAATAACTGTATTTGAAGTAATATCTTTTAATAAAACCACCCTAAAAATATTGGCATTTAAATCACAACCAATAATCATCATATCTCCTGCACTTAGTGTAGTTTGAGAAAAGGAAGCTGTCTTTATAAAAAGAGTCACAAAAATGATTATCAATAATTTAAAGTAGTTATTTTTCATATTTTAATAATTGTGGATAGACAAATGTAACCGTTTAATTAATTTTAATTACTGTTTTTAGGCAAAACAATTAAAGGTCTTTTTAATAAAAAAGACCACTTAATGTGGCCTTTTATTTTTTATTTCTCGATCCAATCATTGATTTTTTTCTCTAATAAAGCCAACGGCATTACTCCAGATTCTAACACTTTTTGATGGAAGACTTTAATATCAAACTTATCTTTCATAGCATTTTCAGCTTTTTTTCGAAGTTCAATAATTTTTAGTTGGCCAATTTTATACGATAAAGCCTGACCAGGAATAGCCATATATCTTTCTACTTCAGAAATAATACTTGCCTCGCTCTCTGCTTCGTTTTCAAGCGAATATTTTATCGCCTGCTCACGTGTCCATCCTTTAGAATGCATTCCAGTATCTACCACTAAGCGAATTGCACGATGCATTTCGTTACCTAACATCCCAAAATATTGGTATGGATCATCATATAATCCCAATTCTTTCCCTAAACTTTCTGTGTAAAGCGCCCAACCTTCTCCATAAGCTCCAAACCAATTGAATTTTCTAAAATCAGGCAACTCTTGATTTTCCTGTTGTAAAGAAATTTGAAAATGATGCCCTGGAATTGCTTCATGTAGAAACAAATCTTCGTCACCATAATAGTTGTATTTTGTAACATCTGGAATTGGCACATAAAAAACGCCAGGACGTGAACCATCAGCAGCTCCTTGAACATACTCGGCACTTGCGGTTTTTTCTCTAAAAGCCTCTACTCTTCTTATCTCAAAAGGGGTTTTAGGTTGTAATGAGAAAAGCTTATCTACGTTTGGCTTTATTTTTTTGTGAATTGCTTCAAAGTTAGCAATGACTTCTTCAGGTTTCTTAAAAGGCATTAACTCCTTTTTATTACGAACATAATTAAAGAATTCAACTACAGTCCCTTTAAAACCAACTTTTGCTTTAACTTTTTCCATTTCAGATTTTAAACGAGCCACTTCACTCAAACCTAACTCATGTATTTCTTCAGGTGTTTTTGTTGTAGTAGTCCATTGTTTAGCATAAACTGCATACAATTCCTTACCACCAGGAATACTTCCTATTCCACTAGTATTTCTAGAAGCTGGCAAATATTCTGTTTTTAAGAAATCGACCATCTTTTTATACTGAGGCATAAGTTTATTATTAATCATTGAGGCATAATCATTCTTTAAGGATGATTTTACATCGGCTGACAAATCATTTGGCAAACTTTTTATAGAAGAATAAAAAATATTATCTTCCACTTTTGGAGTGATTTGCTCTTCAAATTGCGGAATCAACTTAACCGTCAAAGCCTTAGGCAGGACCATTTTTTTAGCCATTCCTTTTTTCATATACACAACAGCAGAGTCAATCCAAACACTGTAAGCGTCCATTCTTTTCAAAAAGTTTCTATAATCTTTTTCTGTTTTGAAAGGCTGTGCTGCAGTTGCACTGGCAAATTGCGTCATTGTTAAATGTGTACCCCAAAACTGATGTATTGGCATCAAATTAGCATCTGTTTTTAGAAAATCTTTTCCAACAGCAGTTTCCCATTTGATAATTTCGTAGCTTATTTTTTCTTCTGGTGTAAGACTTTCTGAATCTATTTCGGCTAATTCTGATTCGTATTTATTAAAGAAATCGGATTGTTTTTTTCGATATGAATCGGTCATTTCGAACACAAACTGGTCATTGAATTCGTTTTGACCATTGAGAGTTGCATTAAGTGGTTCTAACTCGTTTTTCTCTTTAAAATAGTTATTAGTAACAGTAGCAAAATCTGCTGTCTTCGTTTCTTTTTTACAACTAGTAAACACAAAAGGAAGTGCTGCCGATAAAAGAATTACTTTTTTCATAGTTATAGATTAGGATGATTGATAGTAAAGCTAATAAAATTGGTTGTTTTTAAAACAATAAAGCCTTTAAACTTAACATTTTATTTAGGTTTAAAGGCTTTTGAGTTATCCGTGGTACACTCGGGATGCTATTATTTTTCCGTCTCGGACTTCTAACACTTCTGCTACGAACATATCTTCTTCTCCATCGACTTGTCTTATGTATTCCATAAAAACGCGATCTGTGTTTGCTGTTAAAGAAGTTACTTTATAATGCAAACTTGGAAGTCTGTCAAATGCATCTTGCCACCACTCGCGCATGGCTTGTTTTCCTACAACCAATCCATTGGTTTCGGGTTGACGAATTTTTAGTTTTGGACTAAAATGTTTTGCTTCATCATCGTAAAGCGATAATAATTTTTCTAATTCTTTGGTGTTAAAGGCTTCGAACCATCTAAAGGCGATAGATTGTAAATTTTCTGGTGTCATAAATAGTATTAAAAAATCCCGAACGAATCGGGATTGTATTTTATTGTGTATTTTTTAAATTGATTATTTCTTGATCTGTTAAAAATCTCCAATTCCCTCTCGGTAGATTTTTCTTTGTTAATCCTGCAAAAACAACTCGGTCAATTTTTATAGCATTGTATTTTAAATGTTCAAAAATGTTACGGACCACTTTTACATTGGCAGTTTTCATCTTTACCCCGATTTCTGATTTTGGTTCTCCATCAATATATGAAATCTCTTCAACAAAAATTCTGTGATTATCAATAGTTAGTCCTGATGCGATTTTTTCAAGATCTTCAAATTTCAAATTTCTATCTAAAGAAACTTGGTACACTTTTGACGAACGTTGATTAGGAAGTGTGAATTTTCTAACCATATCAGAATCATTAGTAAACAATAACAATCCCGTTGTTGTCTTGTCCATACGACCTATAGGCTGAATTTTTGCTTTTGTAGCATTACGCACTAGATCAAGAACATTATTGGAATTCACATCCTCATCTTTTGAAGTTGTAAATCCTTTAGGTTTATTCAATAGAATATACTCTTTCTTTTCAGGTATAAGTGTTGCTCCATCAAAATTAACTACATCTCCAGGTTTTACTTTATACCCCATCTCTGTAATTACTTCACCATTCACTTTTACGTTACCAGATTGAATATAAATATCTGCATCACGGCGAGAACAAACCCCTGAGTTTGAAATGTATTTATTTAAACGGATATCGTCAGATTTTTCAGTTTTTGCCGGTTTAGGCTTACTTACTGTCGGTTTAGGTTTAGAAAATCCTGTCTTTGAGTTGTCTTTCTTAAATCCATCTTTAGCTGCTGCGCTAGGTCTTTTCCCTCCTGCATTTGATTTCCCTCCAGAATTTGATTTTCCTGTCGTATTTCTTTTATTATTACCTCTTCCGTTATTCATCTTTCAATATTTTTTTGCAAAGATAGGAAATTAAGATTTTACAATTACTTTCTTCTCACTTGATAAGGATATGTCTCATAAACTACATTATCCTCATTGATTTTATAGCCTAATTCATAATCTGCCTTTGCCTCTTTCATAATCACTTCAGCGTCTTCTTTTTTTCCAAGCTTATAAAAACAAAGTCCTTTATATGTTTTAACATCAGAATAATTAGGATATTTTTTCAATGCTCTGTCAAATTCTACAATTGCATCCTCATATCTTCCTTGTTCATATTTTGAAATCCCTAAATAGAATAAGGCTGTATGATGTACCCAGTCTTCACCATTTTTCTTCAACATTTCATCTACATAATTCTGAAGTAATTTTTCGGCTTTTATAAATTCGGTCAATTGCAAATAACTCAATGCCATGTAGAAATCAAACGTATGATCCATTACATAACCATTCCCGTATTTCTTTTTACAATCTTCAAAATCGGCGATGGCATCTTTATACGTTTTTGCAAAAATACATTTGATGAAAGCTCTGTAAGGTTGCCATCTTTCTGGATTATACAAAACTGCTTTATTAATATACTGCATGCCTACTTCATATTTTCTTTCTTTAAAGTATGGCATTGCTTTTTGTTGCCACAAGTAAGCAATTGTGCTATCTTTTTTAAGACCAGCGTCAATACAATCTTGCCATTCTTTCATTTGAAAAGTATAATTGTACTTATGCGCACAGTTTGTTAAATGCTCTTCAATTATTTTATTTTGAAAGTCATTTTTACCTTCATTTTGACCATAAAAAATAAAAGGAATTAAAAGAAAAAAGAAAAATCTCATATACGTAAAATTGCTTTACCGTGAATTAAAACAACAGGATTGATTAAAACGATACTAAAAACTCCTGCCACAATCAAAATTTTTAAAGCATTATGAAGTTGAACATATCCAGAATGCTCATTTGATTGCCAAAGTTTCATCAAAAAGCTTATTAGCGCCATAAATGCAACATAAAAGTAAATATCCATGTACCCTACGTCGAATTTTTCGATTAAAATATAAACCGGAATTACGGTCGAAATAGTCAAAATTGTAATGACTTGTTTCGAAATTCTTTCACCAAAACGAACAGGTATAGTTTGATAGTTATTTGCTACATCTCCTTTTAAATTTTCTAAGTCTTTAATCATTTCACGAATCAAAATTAAAAGAAACAGAAATGTTGCATGAGCAAAAATCACATGATAAAAGTTTTTGAAATACAATAAAATTCCAAAAAAAGGAAGCACTGCCAATAGCGATGCAGTAAGGTTACCAATTATTGGATATTTCTTTAATTTATGAGAATAAAACCAAATCAGAAAAATATAGACTGCAAAGAATAATGCTGCTCTAAAAGAAATAATAAAAGCTAAAGCTGTAGCTAAGAAATTGAGTCCGAAATAAACCTGAAGTTTTGTTTTTTGACTTACTAGCCTATCTAACATTGATTTGTTAGGACGATTTATTAAGTCTTTCTCGGAATCATAAAAATTATTGATGATGTAGCCTGATGCAATTGTTAAAGTCGAAACAAAAACCAAGATAAACAGGCGCCAATCCAATAACACCTCAAGCGCTCTCCTTTCGGGAGCCAATATAAATATTGAAGATAAATATTGTGCTAAGACAATAATAGGAATATTATAACCTCTCACCACAGAAAACAAACTGAAAATTTTCATCAGCAATAATTTTGTCTTCCTTGTGAGCATGATTAACTATAATTTGAAAGTGATTACACTTCCGAAAATAAAAATTAAAACTGATAAACTACTTCCAGCTTATAATCTTTTAACGATTCTTTAGCTTTTGCAAAGTCTTGAGCAAAACCAAGGATATAACCACCTCCACCTGAACCACACAATTTTAAGTAATAATCGTTGGTATCGATTCCACGTTGCCAAACTTGATGAAAATGTTCAGGAATCATTGGTTTAAAGTTATTCAAAACAACTTTTGAAAGTTTTTTTGTATTTGAAAAAAGAGATTTCATATCTCCGTGCAGAAAGTTTTCTACACACGCATCAGTATATTTTATAAATTGTGACTTAAGCATTTTACGGAAGCCTTCTTCTTTAAGATTTTCCATAAAAATATTAACCATCGGTGCTGTTTCCCCAACCATTCCAGAATCAAGCAAGAAAACAGCTCCTTTACCATTAGCGCTTTGAGTAGGAATTCCTGTAGCTTCGATATTATCTTTTGAATTGATTAAAATTGGAATGCTTAAATAACTATTTAAAGGATCTAGTCCTGAACTTTTCCCGTGAAAAAAAGATTCCATTTGAGAAAAAATAGCTTTTAACTGTAATAGTTTCTCGCGAGTTAAATTTTCAAGAACTGTTATTTTACTGTTTGCATACTTATCATAAATAGCTGCAACTAAAGCACCACTGCTACCTACTCCATACCCTTGCGGAATACTTGAATCGAAATACATTCCGTTAGCTACATCTGCTTTTAATGCTTCCATATTGAAAGTTACCAATGATGGTTGTTCAGACTGCAATTCACTTAAATAAGCAGCAAAACGCTTTAAACTTTCGTTGGATTTGATTGCATCAACTGAAGGATTCTCTTCAATTTTTAAAGCTCCGTTGTAAAAATTATAAGGAATTGCCAAACCTTTAGAATCTTTAATAATTCCATACTCTCCGAAAAGCAGAATTTTTGAGTAGAATAGAGGTCCTTTCATGTGGTTAAGTGTTAACGGTAATTAGTTTACAGTTATAAAGATACAAATTAAATTGACATAGCACCATGTCCAATTTCGTCACAAATATATTGACCATTTTGACAATAGCCAACTAATTCGTCCTTAATAAATTGCAAAACTTTTTCTTTAGTGTCTTTTGGATATAAAACATGAACATTAGCACCAGCATCTAGTGTAAAACAAACAGGTATTTGCGTTTCATTTCTAAATTTCCAAATCTTATTAATGATCTCTAAAGTATTCGGTTTCATCAAAATAAAATACGGCATAGAAGTCATCATCATGGCATGTAAAGTAAGCGCTTCACTTTCTACAATTTTGATAAATTCTTCCGTATTTCCTGTTTCTAGGATAAATTTCATTTTCGACAGATTTTCATGAGCTTGCTCAAATCGTCTTTCGGCAAAAGGGTGATTGTGCATTAAATCATGTCCAACGGTACTAGATACTTGCTTCTCCCCTTTATCAACCAACAGGATAGTGTCCTGGTAATTCTTAAAATTGTCATGGATACTTGAAAATTCAACTCCAAATAAATTTGAACTTTCTGTAATTTCTTTATGCTCGCCCCAAACAACAACTTCACCTTTTACGCTTCGGCAAGCACTACCAGACCCTAAACGTGCCAGTAAAGAGGCTTTTTGATAAAAATATTCTTCTTTAATTTCAGGATTTAATAATCTTTCTAGACTCATGACATTCATAGCCATTGCTGCCATTCCTGAAGCCGAAGAAGCAATACCAGAACTGTGTGGAAAAGTATTTTGAGTATCAATCGTAAAATGAAAATCTTTCAAATACGGACAAAACTCAAAAATACGTTCGAAGAATTTCTGAATTTTAGGTTTAAAATCTTCTTTTGGCTTGCCTTCAAATAATAAATCGAATGAGAAATCACCATCGTTTTGTTTTTTCGAAAAAGCTAATTTTGTAATTGTTTTACAATTATTTAGTGTAAAGCTAATTGATGGATTTGCTGGAAGTTGGCTCCCTATTTTTCCCCAATATTTAACTAAAGCAATATTACTTGGTGCACTCCATTCAAAAGAACCTTCGGTTGTAGAAATTGTATAATTTGAAGCGATAAAATCCTTTTCAGAAAACATAAAAACTAAAATTTAGGCAAAGATACTTTTTTTGTTCAGGAATGTTTAAATTTACGTTCAAACAAATGAAATTAAATTTTGAAAAGAATACACCTCTCAAAAGCATTAGTATCCGTTTTTACCTGTTTATTAGTTGGATTTCTTTCTGGTTTTGCTACGCAATCCTCAGTAAAAACTTGGTTTCCTACAGTTATAAAACCTTTTTTTAATCCGCCTTCGTGGGTATTTGCTCCGGTATGGACTCTTTTATACATCCTGATGGGACTGGCTTTTGCTATTGTTTGGAGCAATGAGAAAAGTAATAACAAGAAACAAGCAATGACTCTTTTTGGCATTCAATTGTTTCTAAATGCTTTGTGGTCTGTTTTATTTTTTGGGTTGTGTAATCCTTTTTTAGCCTTCCTTGAAATCTTATTACTTTGGCTGTTCATTTTTGAAACCATAAAAGCTTTTGGTAAAATTGATTCGTTGGCTTCAAAATTATTATATCCTTATTTGGCTTGGGTTAGTTTTGCAACTATTTTAAATGGTAGTATTTGGTATTTAAATTCTTAATACACTGAAAATAATTTACACTTAGTATTCCAAATATTTTTAGAAAAATAACCACCAATAAATATTGATGGTTATCTATTTTAGAATACATTTTTTGAAACCTAAACTTAAAAAGTATAAAAGCTACAATCTCTTACAGTGTTATTAAAAGCATCAACCCACACTAACGAAGTTGGCGTATTTAAACCGTAAATACTCTTATCAATTACAACATAATACTTAGAATCATACTGAGAACCAACCGAAAAGTTATTTACAGTAAAAGAACTTAAATCACCAACACCAGGAACCATCGTAGATACATTTACAGGCATAGTTGTGATACCATTTGTTGGATTTATATCCACATAGGAAAGTATTGTCATCGGGATTGGTTGACCTGCCAAACCAGCAACTGAAGGGGCTGTATACAATCTAATAAAATTACCATTAACATCTGTTGGAGCAATAGAATACCTTCTAGCCCCTTTTCCAGATGGAATATAAGTGTAAACAATGGAAGCATTGAAACTTGATGTTGTTGCATCAAAGGTTAACTTGTAGATGGAAGATCCACGTAATCCGTACAATTTATTAATATCATCATCTAATAATTCTATCTCATCCATTAAAATATTAGCACCTAAATATTTAACTGGACCTGACACCCCCCATAAACTACCCGAATCATAATATATCCATGATTCGGTCGAACTTGTTTTTTCTAAGGAAGCAATATCATCATCAAATGCTGCGATTCCATTGTAAGAAAAATTATTCACAGAATTAGTGTTTGTGAACAAATTAGTATTAAAATCATATTTTTTTCTCACCAATTCTAAATTCACATTATCTACAGCTAGAACATAATTAAAAATAAGCGCTTTACTTGCATTTTCTTTATTATCATTGCTTAATTTAGAATTTGGCAAATCCATTTTTTGCTCTAAAGATTCTTTCTCACAAGATACCAATCCAATTCCTACTACGGCAAGGAACAAAACGCCATAAACAGTTTTTTTCATTTTTTTAATTTTAAAATTTGTTCTGCAAAACTATAGTCGACTGGCAATTAGAAAATTTCCTACACCCTTGTTTGTGATAATCTGGCACAAAAAAGTGATGAATAGAGATTAAGCTTACATAGAGACTTTTTCATAGTGGGATGAAAACAGTCTTTTTGGGGACAAATTTTTTAACGGAATCATCGTGTTTATTGAATATAAAAGCCTTAAAAGTGTATTTTTTCTATTTCTGTAAGATATTTTTCTCCCACAGGAATTATAAAATCTTTAATATAAATATCCTTTTTACTTTTTTGGTCAATTTTATCAATTCGTACAATATAGGATCTATGCACTCTCAGGAATTCTAGAGCATCTGGCACAGAGTGCATAAAATCTCCAATTTTCCCTCTTATCGTATATTTTTTTGTAACTGTGATAACATCTATATAATTTCCAGAGGATTGTACAAATAAAATCTCGGAAGTTTTTATCCTAACCTCTTTACCTGCTTCCTTAAACAAAAAGAAACCTTCTTTCTTTTTCAATCTCTTCATCCACAAACGAAGTAATTCCCTTACGATATCTTTATTATAGGTTAACACCTTTATTTTGAAAAAGAAATAAATGACTACCGCCAAAAAACTAATCCATAAAAGAAAGAACCATGAAGTTTGCCAAAAAGGCTTTTGAATTTTGAAAGAAAGTGTAGCACATTCCTCCGGGAAAAATCTTCCATCGTCTATAACCTTTACATATAACTTATAATTTCCTGGCGGTATATACTCATACGAAATTCTCCTATCGTTTGTGGTTTTCCATGTTTTATCCAATCCTACTAATTTGTATTGATATACAATTGTATTTTTAGGAGCAAATGAAACAGCTTCCACAAAAAAATCAATCTGATTTTGATTATATCTCAAATCCAAATTTGAGTTACTTTTCGTATACAGTACATTATTTATTTTAACATCTTTAATTCGTAAAAAGTGGTCTTTTTTAGAAATCAATTCTGAAAACTGTCTTTTAGAAAATATGGATAACCCTTTTGTGGTTCCAACATATACAGAGTCCTCTAGGATTTCTACATCATGTATTTGATTGCTTTGTAATCCATTATTTGTGGTTATGTAATCAATGTTAAATTTCTTTTTATCCATAAACGATATTCTGTTGAGACCTTTATTAGTACAAACCCAAATAGTGTTTTCATTTTCTACTAGCAACTCTGTAACAATGTCGTTAGATAATCCTTTCGATTTATCTACTGTAAAAAATGTACCATCTTTAATATTGTATACAATGACTCCTTTACCTAGAGTTGCTAAATACAATATCCCTTTAGACTTCACATAATCAATATCGTCTATTCTGTACTTAAAAATATCGTTATTTAGTTTAGATATTTTTCCTTGATGCAAGACTTTCAATCCGTCTATAGTTCCTAAATAAAAAGTATTGCTTACCTTGGAAATATCATGTATTCTAAAATGTAAAGTATCCGAAAATATTCTGTTTTTATCAACTACAGTATATATTCCATAACGCGCAAAAATTAAACTTTCAGAATCATCAGACATTTTTAACACACCTCCAATGTTTTGATAGTTGTTATTTTTCGGGAACGTTATTATCTTATTATCTGAATAACAAAAAGTAGTATTAAGAATTGAATTGTATTGCACAATAGATGGAATATTCATCAGACCATTATACAATTTTACAATGCTGCCATCTTTCTCTTTTTTATAGACATTGCCATTAAATCCTCCAATAAAAAGCTGATTGTTTTTATTTTTCGTGAGAGAATTTATTCTTGTATTTTGAAATTTAAAATTTTTAATCTGATTTGGTCTTTTATAAAAAACACCCGCATCAATAGAAGTCACCCATATACCTCCATAACAATCTTTTAAAACTTTTGTAACAGAATTAGCCTTTAAAAAACTAGCAACTTTTACTCCTTTATCATCAAAAACGCTATAACCTTTTCCTCGGTAACCTATCCAAAAATGTCTTGCGTCGTATTGTCCAACACCAATTGCAATATAGTTCTTGTATTCAATATCAATTGCTTTACTATTAGAATTATAAAAACGAACTAAACTATCACATATTACAAGTTTAGAGTCTTTAAAGCAGGAAACTATATTCCTAAAAAGTCCTTTTTTTAATGGTAAACTTACCACACTTTTTCGAGGAGAAAAGTATTCGATTTTTTGCAATGAATTTATAGGATATAGATTCAAATAACAAGGAGTTTGTTCCTTTGCACTCTTCCTATACAGTTCTGTTAAAACTCCTTTTCTATCAATTTTAAGTAAAGTAGAGCCATCCGATATGTACACATCTCCTTGTTGAGTAACTTTTAATTTTCTTACAAAAAAAGTAGGTATTTTCTTCCGATAGATATAACTCGAAAATACATGATTGTATTTATATGGTTTAAAGCTTGTGGATCCGTTTATAAAATAAAATAGTTTTCCATTAAAGGTAGAACACCATACTTGTTGATTTGATTGAGGAAAAAAATCAAAAACGGTAATATCTGTAAGACCATTTTTGGGGGCGTAATTCTTAAATTCATAACCGTTATAAGTGCTAAGTCCTCTGTCGGTTGCAAACCATACTACCCCATTTTTATCTTGAAAAGCACTGTATACTTCGTTACTGGAAAGGCCTTCTTCTGTTGTGAAGTTTTGAAATTCTTTTTCTTGACTTAGTACACAAAAAAAAGGGAAAAATAAAAAAAATAGAACTAAACAATTTTTGTTCATCTCTTGGCCTATAAATTTCGTTTAAAAAACGAATTTATAAAGAATCTATTATAACAAACTTAAATTATTGCTAATAATAAATCCACTGGTCCAGGCATTTTGAAAGTTAAAACCCCCAGTAATGGCATCGATATTTAAAATTTCGCCTGCAAAATAAAGGTTTTTATGAAGTTTACTTTCCATGGTTTTGAAGTTGATTTCTTTTAAATCAACTCCACCTGCCGTAACAAATTCTTCTTTGAAAGTACTTTTCCCGTTAACTTGAAATTGTCCATTGGTTAATTGATTGACCAAATCTGTCATTTGTTTTTTAGAAATATCAGCCCATTTAGTATCTAAAGAAATTCCTGAAGCTTTAAGCAAGCTTTCCCATAATCGTTTTGGGAAATCGAAAGGGCAAAATTTAGACACTGATTTCTTTGAATTTTCTTCTTTTATTTCTTTTAAATCTTCTAAAACTATATCAAAATCCAAATCATTTAACCAATTTACTTGAAGTGTAAACTGATAATTTTTTTCAAACAATTCTCTTGCACCCCAAGCCGATAAACGCAAAATTCCAGGACCACTCATTCCCCAATGTGTAATCAATAATGGTCCAGAAGCCTTTAATTTTGAATCTTTAACTTTTACCGAAGCAAAAGCAGAAACTCCCATCAAATCCTTAATTCGATTATCTTTTATATTGAAAGTAAATAATGACGGAACGGGAGAAACAATATTATGTCCCAATTTTTGCATCATATCCCACATTTTAGGATTACTCCCTGTGGTCATGACTAATTTTTGACATTTAAAAGATTGTTGGTTTGTCTCAACTTTCCAATAATTCTCTCCTTGAAAAATCTCTTGAACACTTTGTCCTGTTAAAACATCTATTTTAAGCTTTTTAGTAGTATTTAAAAAACAATCGATAATTGTTTGTGAAGAATCGGTCACTGGAAACATTCGACCGTCATCTTCGATTTTAAGTTCGACACCATGTTTTTCAAACCATTCAATTGTATCTCCAGAACAAAACTGATGAAAAGGCCCTCGAAGTTCTTTTTCACCTCGCGGATAAAACTTCACCAAATCATTAGGGATAAAACACGCATGTGTGACATTGCAACGTCCACCACCCGAAACACGCACTTTAGAAAGCACTTCTTTTCCTCTCTCGAGAATCGCAATCTTTATTTTTGGGTTCTTTTCAGCTATATTAATGGCTGTAAAGAAACCAGCTGCTCCTCCACCAATAATTAATACATCGTAGTTTGAAATCATAATCTATCTGGGAAATCAGAAATAATGGCATCGACGCCAAGATTTTTGACAAAGGTAATATCTTCGGGCGAATTTACAGTCCAAGCATGAATTTGAAGTTTATTTTGGTGTGATTTTTCAATAAATTCTGGGGTAAGCAATTTGTAATCAACATTGACGCTAAAAGCTTTGATTTCTTTGGCAAAATCGAAAGTAGCTTCCAAGTTGTCTTCGGTTAAAACACCTATTTTAGTCATAGGTTCCAAAGCGCTTACTACTTTTAAAATTTCCCAATCAAAACTCGAAACAACAATGTTTTTGTACAACAAATCACTGTTAAGGGTAAAGTTATCTATCAAAAGAACAGTTGGATGTGCTGCCTTTTTATCTTTAATTTCAATATTAATAAACTTATTTCTGGGCAACCAATGCAACACTTTATTTAAAGTAGGAACATCTCCTAAACGCCATAACTCATCTGAGGTAAAATGACGTACCACGCCTGAAGCATTTGCTATGGTTCTATCGACAGTTTTGTCGTGAATAACCACAACTTCTCCATCTTCAGACAATTGAACATCAAGCTCGATGCCATCAGCCCCTAGCAAAAATGCTTCTTTAAATGAATCTATAGTATTTTCGGCGACGTAGCCCTTGGCGCCTCTATGTCCTATTTTCAGCATACCTAAATGTACAAAAAAAGCACAAACCGCAAAAGATTTGTGCTTTTTTCTCGATATCAAGATATTTTAATTCGTTAAAATCAAATACTGCCAAGGCTTTAATTCTATGTTTTGGTCTTTAACCAAAATCATTTCTTGATTACTCATATAATCTTTAAAAGTACCCTCAGCCTGAATTTTTGCATTTTGACTGTCTTTTGTAAGATTAGCTATGAAAATTACTTTTTTACCATTACTCTCACGCTCAAAAGCCAGAATTTTATCATCCGCAGAAGTCTGTAATCTAGTATATGAAGCCAGAGTTTTTCCTCCTTTTAGTGCTGGATTTTCTACTTTTAACTTTCCAAGTTTTTCATAAACAGACATCATTTTTCCAACTGAATGCGGAATAGTATCTTTTTCAAAAAAACGTAATCTTTTATTTAGATCATATTCCTGACCATTATAAATAAGAGGCATTCCAGGCATGGTGTATATCAAAGCTGCAAAAGTTTCTACAGCATCACCCATACGCTCATACTCTGTTCCGTTCCAAGAATTTTCGTCATGGTTAGACGTGAAATTCATGTAAATATCATCAGGCTGAAGTGTTTTTCTTGTCTTTTCAATGTAAGCATCAAAATCTTTTACTGTTTTTTTACCTTGAGCAATTCCATTCAAAATATGATGCCCTTCCCATGCATATTGCATATCAAAAGCCCTTTTCATTAATTCCGGCTTTTCTGCCTCGGCTAACATAAAAACAGGTTTAATTTTATTTAATTCAACCTTTGCATTTTCCCAGAAATCAGTTGGTACCTCAGCGGCAACGTCACATCTAAAACCATCAACATTAAATTCCTTAACCCAATACTTCATGTCTTCAATCATTGCTTTTCGAAGATTAGAGTTTTTATAATCTAATTCGGCTACATCTGTCCAATCAAAAGGCGCTATCATTTTCCCATTTTTATCATGAGTATAAAAATCATTATGCATAGTAACCCATGGATGATCCCAAGCGGTATGATTAGCTACCCAATCCAGTATAACATAAATTCCGTTTTTATGAGCTGTTTTTACTAGCTTTTGAAAATCTTCTTTAGTACCATAATTAGGATTAACACTTCTATAATCTTTTACCGAATAAGGACTTCCTAAATATTTTTGTTTTTCAATAGTATCTGTAATTTGCTCAATTGAAAGATCACCTTTTGCTTTACGATTTTTATACCCAATTTCATAAATTGGCATTAGCCAAAGTATTTTCACTCCAAGTTTCTTTAGTTTAGGAATGTCTTGCGTAAATGCATTAAAGGTCCCTTCTGGAGAGTACTGACGAATATTTGCCTCATAAATGATCGCGTTGTCTGCTAAAGCAGGAGATACAGCTTCAATGTCTGATTTTGCAGTTTCTGTTTTAGGCTCAACTTCTTTTTTACAACTCACTAAAGAAGTAATTATCAATGCACTGATAACTATTTTTTTCATTTCTATTTTTTTAATTCGATTATCATTGATGACTTAGCGTCTAGTAATAATTCGGTTTTAAGTTCAACATTCTTATCCGAAAGCACATCGTGTCCAGAAGTAAATCCTTTTAAATTTTCTTCAAATCGAGATAAATTGATTTTCTGATTATCGGCTGCATTATTAATTACAACCATTACAGATTCACTATTGGTATGGCGAAAATAAACATAAACATTGTTTTCCGGAATATAATGCGTCAGTTTTCCTGAATGTATTACCGATTTTGATTTTCTCCAATTGAATAATTTCTTTGAAAAATCGAAATATTGCTTTTGTATTTCGGTTCTACCCGAGGCAGAAAAAGCATTGTTGCCATCACCATTCCAACCGCCTGGAAAATCCTGACGAATATCTGCATCGCCTTTGACTTTATCTCCTGCCATTCCAATTTCTGAACCGTAATAGATTTG